>NZ_JBFAZH010001195.1:0-2315 GCF_040681735.1 Actinoplanes sp. NPDC051633
AACGTTACAAATTTTTTAAGAAATAATTTTGTTTTTCAAAATTCCAAAAGTCGTAGGCGTGGCAGAAGAGCGCCCCGGTGGTCTCGGCGTGCACGGCGGCGGCCGCATACGCCTCGGCGTACTCGTCGCCCACCTGAACCACGCGCGCCCCCAGCTTGCCGAGTTTGGCGACCTTGACCGGCGGGGCGGTGAGCGGCACGAAGACCTCGGCCGGCACGCCCAGCTCGGCGGCGGCGTAGGCGGCGGCCAGACCCGCGTTGCCACCGGACGCGGCGACCACGCCGGCCTCGGGCAGCCGGCCGGCGGCGAGCATCCGGTTGACCATGCCGCGGGTCTTGAACGAGCCCGCGTACTGGGCGAACTCCAGCTTGAACCACAGCTCGGGTCCGGCCTGCAACAGCGGCGTGCGCCGGACCCGGCCGGAAATGCGCGCCCGCGCGGTGCGGACGTCGTCGACAGTGACCATCCCAGCCACGTTAGGCGTCAGGCAAGGCTCCAGAGCCCCAGACCGGCCGTGACGGTCGTCTCTGATCGGCGATCACCGACCAGACGCGCGAGGTCGAGCAGTCGGTGCGAGAAGCCCCACTCGTTGTCGAACCAGCCGCGGACGCGCACCGCGCCGTCCGGCGTCACCTGGGTGCCGGAGGGGTCGAGCAGGCAGGACGCCGGGTTGTTCTTGACGTCGACGGAGACCGTGGGGTCGGGGTCGTACCCGAGGATGCCCCGCAGCGGGCCCGCCGCGGCCTCGGCCATCGCGCGGTTGACCTCCTCGACGGACACCGGACGGTCGGTGTGCCCGGCGAGCTCCGCGAGTGAGCCCACCGGCGTGGGAACGCAGTAGTAGCTGAACATCATCTCGCCGATGCCGGGCAGGATGTGCCGCACCAGGTCACCGACCACGTAGTTGTGCGGAATGATGCTCTCCAGCGAGCCCCGGCCGAGCCGCGGGTCGTTGCGGGAGGCGCCGACCAGGCCGTCGTGCACCTTCTGCCAGCCCTGCACGGCGAGCACCACCGACGTCGAGACCGAGTGCAGCCCGAACCGGTCGAGCAGCACCTTGGCCATGATGGTCAGCGCGTTGACGCCGCAGGAGGCCGGGGACACCACGTCGTGGCGTGCCGGGTCGTAGGTGGCCTGGTTGGCGCCCATCACCAGGAACGCGTCCGGCTCGTCGGCGGACGCGCTGATCACCACCTTGCGGGCGCCGCCGTGCGTGATGTGCCGGCGGGCCACCTCCCCGGAGCGGAACCGGCCGGTCGCCTCGATCACGACGTCGACGCCCTCCTCGGCCCAGCGGATCCGCTCCGGCCGGTCGTGGTTGAAGACGCGGATGGTCCGGTCGTTCACCACGAGCTGGTCGGCGCGGGCGGTCACCGTGCCCGGGAAGGTGCCGCGGATGCTGTCACGCCGCAGACCGTAGGCCAGTCTGTCCGGCGTCGCTATGTCGTTGATCGCGGCGATGGTGATGCCGGGGTCGGGATGCGCCGACACGATCCGGGTCAGACAGCGTCCGATACGTCCGAATCCGTTGATGCCGATTGTGACTGTCACTGAGACTCCTCATGGCCCCCTGGCCTGACTGCGCCCCAACTATTGGTCTTACTTAAACCGTCCGTCACGCGCTTGACACTATGAGTGTGCAAGTTGCACGTCAACGCATCGACGCAGACGAGGACGTCACACCGGCGAGTCGCAGTTGGACGCCCGCGGCGTCCGCCCCGACAGGGGCCCTGACCAGGCCATGGTCCACAAACGGGGACCGAGTCAACCGGTAGGCCCGTTGTTGAGCCATTCGGCAAACGATCCCAGTTTAGTGATCACGATCGGACACGTCGGCGAATGTGCCGCCGAGCGCCGACACCGCCTCGTCGGCGTCCAACCGTAACGCGACACCGCGTTCCCCGGCACCGAGGCTGATCGTGCGGCCGCGGATCCGCTCGTCACCGATCACGTCCCACGCGGTGGAGGCGCCGAACGGCGTGATCGTGCCGCGTTCGTACCCGGTGGCCTCCTTGGCGGTGGCGGCGTCCGGCATGGACAGCCGGTTGACGCCGAGCAGGGCGCGCAGCTTGGGCCAGGAGATCACCCGGCCACCCGGCACCAGCACGAAGACGTAGTCGCCGGCGGCGCGGCGCACGACCAGTGTCTTGACCACGTCACGCACCTCGACGCCCTGGTTGCGCGCCGCCTCCTCGAGGCTGCCGGCCGGCCCGTGACGGACCACCTCGTGCTTGATCCCAGCGGCGGCGACGGCCTCGAGCGCGGCGTTCATCCGGTCACTGTAATGAACGCCGCCCGATTGCCGGTGAACGTCG
>NZ_JBFAZH010001196.1:0-2314 GCF_040681735.1 Actinoplanes sp. NPDC051633
AGCTCCTCGGGCCGGCTGGCCCGGTAGATCACGATGGTGTCCGCCGGCATGTCCTCCAGCAGCGCCCGGATCGGCGCGATGCCGCTGCCACCGGCGATGAGCAGAGCACGGCGACGGGTACGCCGTTCGGCGGTGAACGTGCCGAACGGTCCCTCCGCCCACACCGGGGTGCCGGGCTGCAGCTCGGCCAGCTTGCCGGTGTGGCCGCCGACCGCGGTGACGGTGAGCCGCAGCCACTGCGCGTTCGGCGCGGCCGACAGCGAGAACGGGTGCGACTGCCACCAGCCGTTCGCGGTCAGGAAGCGCCAGCGCATGAACTGGCCGGCCTGCGCGGGCAGCGTCTCGAGCCGCTTGCCGTCGATGTAGATCGAGAACGTGTTCTGCCCCTCGGCGACGACCTCGGCCACCTCGAAGCGATGCCGCAGGTTGAGCCAGAGCGGCTCGATCAGGCGGCCCCAGACCAGGGCGGCGATGACCAGCGCGGCGAGCCCGGGCCAGAAGATCTCCGCGAACGGGCCACCGAGGTTGGCGCCGGTGGCGACCTGGTGGCCGTAGCCGAGCAGCAGAACCGCGTAGCCGGACAGGTGGATCAGGTGCCACACCTCGTACGGGAGGATGTTCTTCAGGCCGCGGATCGAGATGAGGCTGATGAAGACCAGGATGCCGGTGGCCACCGCGGCGCTGATCATGTCGGGCAGCGAGGTGACGATCGTGATGCCCTGGTCGACGACCGGCGTCTCCGCGGTCAGCGCGTACCCGTAGATGATGAAGACCGCGTGGGCAAGGACCGTGACGACCAGTGACGCGCCCAGCCAGCGATGCCATTTCAGCAGGTCGCGAGCGCCGACCCACTCCTCAAGCCAGGACACCCGGCTCATCATCAGCAGCTGGATGAACAGCAGGTAGCCGGCGGTCAGGCCGGTGATCCGGCCGACCGCCATCATCAGCGAGGCCAGGTCGCTGACCCCGCCGGCCTCGGTCTCGAAGAGCCAGAGCGACACGCTGGTCGCCAGGCCGGCGAAGAACAGCAGCACGGTGAACAGGCGGTTGCCGGAGCCGGCCTCGGCCGGCGGGCGGTCGTCGACGGCCGGCGTGAGCGACTGCGCCTGCCACCCCGTGGGATCGGTGTGCGACTCCAGCACGATGTCGCTGCGCTGGTAGGCGTCGTCCTGCCACCAGTTCTGCGCCTGCTGCCGGCTCTCGTACTGCTGGGGCTCGTACTGCTGGCTCCCGTACTGCTGGGTCTCGGCGAGGTAGCGCGCCGTCTCGACCGGGCGGTCGTACCGGTCACGCTGGTCCTCGAAGGCCTGGAACTGCTGGTCTGCGGTATTGCCGTAGGCCCGCACCATGTGTCCTCACCCTCAGCCGGTCGTCGTCTGCGTCGGCGCCCCCCAGCGCCGCTCGACATCAGGTACGCAGACCCGGCCGGGATGGCTCAAACCGCGGGCGAGAAAGTTTGGCGGGGCAAGATCGTCGAACGGCCGCAAGGTAGCGTGCGGGCGTGACGGACTTGCTCACGGTGGTTGGCATCGGCGCCGGCGGGTGGGCGGATCTTCCGGGTACGCACGCAGAAGCGCTCATCGCCTCCGAGGTGGTCCTGGGCAGCCGCCGCCAGCTCGATCTGCTGCCGCCCTCGGTGGCCGCGTCCCGCGTCGCCTGGCCCTCTCCCCTGCTGCCCGCGCTGCCCGGCCTGCTGTCGGCACACGAGGGCCGCCGGGTCTGCGTGCTGGCCAGCGGCGATCCGATGTTCCACGGCATCGGGGCGACACTGGCCCGCCTGGTCGGTCCGGACCGGCTGCGGGTGCTCACGCATCCGTCGTCGGTGTCGCTGGCGGCGGCGCGGATGGGGTGGGCCCTGCAGGACGTCGAGGTGGTGAGCGTGGTGTCCGCGCCGGTCACCGCCGTGCACGCCGCGCTCAACCCGGGCCGCCGCGTCCTCGTCCTCGGAGCGACTCCCCCCTCCCTTCCTCGTCTCGACGGCTGCCGCGTCACCGTCTTGTCGCAGCTGGGCGGCCCCTCCGAGGAGGTCACCGACCTCGACGGCTGGTCCGGTGACCCGCTGTGCGTGATCGCGATCGAGTGCCTCGACGTCCCGCGGACGCCGTCCACGCCGGGCCTGGCCGATGATCTGTACGAATCGGACGGCCAGCTCACCAAGCGTGAGGTTCGCGCGGTCACCCTCGCCGTCCTCGGGCCGTCGCCGGGCGAGATGCTCTGGGACGTCGGCGCCGGCTCGGTTTACAAGCAAATTTAAAAATTAGCATAAAAAATGGGCAACCATGCCGGTTGAACGCTATAGTTCCTGCAGGGGCAA
>NZ_JBFAZH010001197.1:0-2313 GCF_040681735.1 Actinoplanes sp. NPDC051633
GCTTAATTGCTTTGATATTTGCGACTGGTTTGTAACCGCGACCGCCGCGCGGTCCGGCGGCAGACCGGCGGCCAGCAACGACCCGAGCAGGCCCGCCAGCACGTCACCGCTGCCCGCGGTGGCCAGCGCCGACGAACCGGTCGGGTTCACCCACACCTCACCCGACGGAGTGGCCACGATCGTGCGGTCCCCCTTGAGCAGGACCACGCCGTTGATCCACGCCGCCAGTCTCAGCGCGGAGGCCATCCGGTCGGGACCGGGCGCCTCCCCCGCCAGCCGCTTGAACTCGCCGTCGTGCGGCGTGATCACCAGCGGCGCGTCCCGGCGCAGGTCATCGGCGTGCTGCCCGTCGACCAGCAGGGTCAGCGCGTCGGCATCCAGCAGCACCGGCAGGGAGGTGGCCAGGACGCTGCGCAGCTCCGTGCGGGCGGCGTCGTCGGTGCCCAGGCCCGAGCCGCAGACCCACGCCTGGACCCGCCCGGCGTCGCCCACCCGCGGCGCCGCCACCACCGAGGGGTGCGCGCGGACGACGTCCTGGTAAGCACTGCCCGCATACCGCACCATGCCGGTCGGACCGGCCAGCGCGCCGGCCGTCGACAGCAGGGCGGCGCCTGGATATCGGGCCGAACCGGTGGCCACGCCGACCACGCCCCGCGTGTACTTGTCCGACTCCACGCCCGGTGACGGCCACCATGCCGCGATGTCCGCCGCGTCCGCCACGCGAACCGCGGGATCGGTGCGCAGCATGGGACCGAGGCCGATGTCGACCAGCTCGATCTGACCGGCCAGCGGTGCCGCCGGGCCGACCACGTGCGCGGGCTTCAGGCAGCCGAAGGTCACCGTCACGTCCGCCCGCACCGCGTCGCCGGGCACGTCGCCGGTGTCGACCGCCACCCCGCTCGGCACGTCGACCGCGACCACGGTCCCGCCGAGATCCCGCAGCGTGCCCGCGATCGCGGCCGCCTCGGACCGCAGGCCGCCACTGGCGCCGATCCCCACGATGCCGTCGACGATCAGGTCGGCGTGGCTCGGCAGGTCGCGCACGGTGAAGCCGCCCGCCCGGCGCAGCGCCGCGAGACCCGCCAGGTGCACCCGGTCGGGCCGGAGCAGCAGCGCCCGCACCTGGGCGCCACGCGCCGCCAGGCGAGCGCCGGCGTAGAGCGCATCACCGCCGTTGTCGCCACTGCCCACCAGCAGCAGCACGGTCGAGCCGTAGACGCCGCCGGCCTCCGCGAGCAGCAACGCGCAGCGCCGCGCCAGGCCGGCCGCGGCGCGCTGCATCAGCGTGCCCTCGGGCAACGTCGCCATCAGCGCCTTCTCGGCCGCGCGCACCTCCGCGACCCGCCACGCCTGCCGCATGAAAGCCTCCCGTCTCCGTTCCGAGGTCCGCGGAAGTTCTATGCCCGGGGTACGACAATTTCACGTTCGCGCCGGTCAGGACTCCGCCACCACCATCGCCGAGGCGATCCCGCCGTCGTGCGAGAGCGACAGGTGCCAGCGATGCACACCGCGCTCGGTCGAGGCCGCGGCGACCGTACCGGAAACCGTCAGCCACGGCCGCCCGTCCGGATCCGCGACGATCTCACAGTCGTGCCAGCGCAGCCCGGCCGGAGCACCCAGCGCCTTGGCGACGGCCTCCTTGGCCGCGAACCGGGCGGCCAGCGACTCGGCGGAACGCGGATTGCCCGACCCGGTGAGCCGCTCGCCCTCGGTGAACAACCGCTCCGCGAGCAGCGGCGTCCGGTCCAGCGCACGGGCGAAACGGTCGACCAGCACGACATCGATACCGACAGCGACGATCACGCCCCCACCCTAATGAGGGCGCGGAGATTAGCTTCCGGCGATGCCGGTGCGCAACCCCTGTGGACAGGCCCGGGGTACGCGTACAGCGGTTGTCCACAGGCCCGGATTTTGTCGTAGCCGGGCCCTAGCGTTCCCGGCATCCGAATCTCGTGGAGGTGACCGATGCAGCCGGACCTACAGGCCGACACGATGGCCCTGACCGCGTGCAGCCCGCCGCTGCTCGACCTCGGCGCCGAGGTGACCGCCGGGGCCGCCCGCACCCCGCGGCCGTCGACGGTGCCGCGCTGGGCGTCGTCGGACGCGGCCGACGACGTGACCGGCTCGGTGCGGGCGGCGCTGACCGACCTCGGGTCGTCGATCTCGGCGACCGCGCAGGCGATCCTCGCCGCCGTGGCCGACTACGAGGCGGCCGACCGGCGCTCGGCGGCCCGCGCCCGGCGGTTCCGGTGACCCCGGCCGCGGTCACCTATGCCCGCCAGCGCTGCGGGTCCGCCGCCCCCCGCCGGGCCT
>NZ_JBFAZH010001198.1:0-2313 GCF_040681735.1 Actinoplanes sp. NPDC051633
GACGCCGCCAGCAGCGCGTCGCGGCGCTGCCGCTGCCGGGTCCGGACCGCGCGCAGGTGCCGTTCGTAGTCGCCGCTGGCGGCGTCGCGCGAGCACCTGCCGGCGGCCCGGGTCACCGGCGTGGCGGCCGGCCTGCACCTGGTGGTCATGCTGCCGGGCGACACCCCGGACACCGAGCAGGCCGACCGGGCGGCCGCGGCCGGCGTCCTGGTGCAGCCGCTCTCGTGGCACCGGCACCGCCCGGGCCCGCCGGGTCTGGTGCTGGGCTACGCGGCCCTGACCCCGGACCGCCTGCAGGAGGCCGCCGCGATCCTGGGCCGCACGATTCCGAGCCGACCGGCCGGTGCGTGACCTGCCGAACGTCCGATTCTCATCACCCGTCCGTGGCATCGCCAAAAGAAGCAAAACACGGTTACATCTTTCACCCATGAGACGAAAGCAGGTTGTGGCGATCATGACGGCCGTTCCGCTCGCGATCGGCGCGGTGACGGTGCCCTCGTTCGCCGCCACGACGCCGGCGATTTCCATCAGCAAGGTTCAATACAACTCGCCGGGCAGCGACACCCGCTCGAACGCCAGCCTGAACGCCGAGTACGTGCGCCTGCGCAACAACACCGGGTCGAGCATCGCCCTGACCGGCTGGACCGTCCGCGACAAAGCCGGGCACGTCTACAAGTTCGGCACCTACACCATCCGGGCGGGCAAGTACGTCTACATCCACACCGGCAAGGGCACCAATGGCCGGCCCGATGTGCAGCACGTCTACCAGCAGCGCGGCGCGTACGTGTGGAACAACGACGGCGACACCGCATACCTGCGCAACGCCGCCGGCAAGGCGATCGACACGTGCTCGTGGAAGAGCGGCACGACGCCGACCTACTGCTGACCCCGGGCCGGTCACCACGTTGAATGTGCGGCATGACGGAAACCGTTCTGGTCACCGGTGGCACCGGCTTCATCGCGGGGTGGTGCGTCGCCGCGCTGCAGGAGCGCGGCTACGACGTCCGCACGACGGTCCGCGACCCGCGGACGGCGCCGAGCCACCACGTCGCCGAGCCGAGCCACCACGTCGCCGACCTGACCCGCGACGAAGGGTGGGACCAGGCGGTGGCCGGGTGCGACTACGTGCTGCACGTCGCATCGCTGGTGACCACCGCCGCGACCGACCCGGACGCGCTGGTCGCACCGGCCCGCGACGGGACGCTGCGGGTGTTGCGCGCGGCCGTCCGGGCCGGCGTGCGCCGGGTGGTCTTCACCTCGTCGGCCGCGGCCTCCTCGCCCCGCTCCACCGAACCGGACGGCGTCACCGACGAGACCCTGTGGACCAACACCGACGATCCGGGGCTCACGCCCTACCGCCGGTCGAAGCCGCTCGCCGAGCGGGCGGCCTTCGACTTCATCGCCGAGCACGGCGGCGACACCGAGCTGAGCACGGTGCTGCCCGGCTGGGTGCTCGGCCCGTTCTCCGGCCGGCCGCCCGGCAACCTCGGCTCACTGCAGGTGGTGCAGCGGCTGCTCAGCGGGCAGCTGCCCGGCGTGCCGCGGGTCGGGTTCGAGGTGGTCGACGTGCGGGACATCGCCGACCTGCACATCCGTGCGATGACCGACCCCGCCGCGGCCGGCGAGAGGTTCCTCGGCACCGGCGAGTTCCTCTGGATGGCCGAGATGGCGGAGATCTTGCGTGATCGGCTCGGTTCCGCCGCGAGCCGGGTCCCGACGCAGCCGCTGCCCGACGACATGGTGCGGACCGCCGCTCAGCACGACCCCGACCTGGGGACCATCGTGGCGAATCTGGGCCGGCGGCGGATCCGCAGCTCCGACAAGGCCCGCCGGCTGCTGGGCTGGGCCACCCGCCCGGCCGCCGACGCGGTCGAGGCGAGCGGCCGCGACCTGGTGGCCGCTACGGAGCGGTGACGAAGTCGATCAGGCGTTCCATCGAGTTGATCAGCGGCGTCTCGACGTCCTTGTAGCTGTTCACCGAACCCAGGATGCGGCGCCACATCTCGTACGGCTCCCGGATGCCCACGGCGGCGCAGACGCCCTCCTTCCACGGGCGCCCGGGCGGGATCACCGGCCACGCGCGCAGGCCCACCCGCTCGGGCTTGACCGCCTGCCAGATGTCCACGTACGGGTGGCCGGTGATCAGCACATCCGGGTGGGTCACGGCGGCGACGATGCGGCTCTCCTTCGAGCCCGGCACCAGGTGGTCGACCAGCACGCCGAGCCGTGCCCCCGGATGAGGGCCGAAGGCCTTCACCGCCGCGCTCAGGTCGTCGATGCCGTCCAGCGGCTCGACGACCACGCCCTCGATGC
>NZ_JBFAZH010001199.1:0-2313 GCF_040681735.1 Actinoplanes sp. NPDC051633
CCCTGCAAGGCCCGCAATAGGACGTACGGCAAGCGAAAAGTGGTAGCGCACGCACGCATCCGGGGGCCGGATACGTGCGTGGGCTACCACTTTTGTTGTCAGGCCGGGACGATCAGGGCTTCCGTCAGGAGGCGGCGGGCCAGGACCAGGCGGTCGGGGTCGTCGTCGAGCGGGAGGTCGCCGACCCGGTTGGTCTCGCCGCCCAGGGCAACGCGCAGCGCCGGCTCGCAGTAGGCCGGGAACCGTAGCGTACGGCCCACCAAACGCAGCACCACCTGCTCGGCGCCGTCCTCGGTGAGCTGCCAGCGCAGGCCGTCACGCACCTGGACGCGGCTGTCCGGGGTGAGCCGCTGGGCGAAGTCGAGCTGCCCGAGGGGGCTGATCGGCTCCGGTCGCGCCGCGGGCCACACCCGGTCGCGCAGCCGGCCGGCGACCTCCGCCGGATCGACGGTCGGCAGCCAGTCGCGCAGGGCGGCGACCGTCGAGCTCAACTCGTCGCCGAGGTCGTCCGGGTCGGTGATGTCCAGGCCGTAGGGCAGGCTCGCGCGCAGCCGCTCGTCCGACGCGGCGAGGGCGAGCAGTTCCTCGACCAGGGCGTACCGGGTGAAGGCGCGGACCCCGACGGTCAGGTGCAGGGAGCGTTCGCCCTGGGCCTCGGCCGAGTGCAGCCAGCCGCGGGGCAGGTAGAGCGCGTCGCCGGGGGCCAGCACCACGTCCAGCGCGGGATCGCCGTCGGCGGTGGCCGACACCTCGTCCTTGCGGCCGCCCCACGCCTGCTTCTCCAGCGGGTCGGTCAGCACGGGCGGGTGGATCCGCCAGCGTTTGGTGCCGTCCACCTGCAGGACGAACACGTCGTGCGTGTCGTAGTGGGTGCTGAAGCCCTGGCTGCCGGGCGGGGTCAGGTACGCGTTCACCTGCAGCGGCTGGCGCAGCTCGCCGGCCAGCTGCCGGGTGAAGTCGATCAGCGGCGACCAGATCCGGTGAAGGCCCTGCAGGACCAGGGTGGCGCCGTCCGCGTACAGCCGCATGATCTTGTCGTCGGCGACCTGGTCGCCGATCTCCGCGCCGAGCCCGCCGGAACCGGTGAAGCGCGACGCCGGCAGCACCGTGCCGCGCTCGGCGACCCGGATGAACGGCGTGCGCAGGCCCCGACGGCTCAGCAGCTCGTCGACGTCCTCCGGGGAGAGCAGGTCGGCGAAGCCCGACCCGGGCAGCTCGCCGGCGCGGGAGAGCAGCGGCTGCCGCCCCCAGTACGCGTCGGCGAACTTGTCCGGGTCGGTCGCGATGAGGCGGGCGAGAACCATCAGGCCGTGCCGTCGGCGCCACCGTCGTGGCCGCCGGGGTTGGCGCCGCCGTCGGCCGGGCCCTCGTCGCCGGCGCCGCCGTCAGCACCGCCATCGGTTCCGCCCGGGTTCGCGCCGCCGTCGGCCGGACCCTCGCCCGCGCCGCCGTCGGCGCCGCCGTCGTGACCACCGGGGTTCGCGCCGCCGTCGGCCACGCCCTCGCCCGAAGCGCCGCCGTCCGCGCCGCCGTCCTGGCCGCCGAAGTTCGCGCCGCCGTCGGCCGGGCCCTCGCCGGTGCCGCCGCCGCCCGCGGTGATGTCGTCGTCGTTGAGTCGCATCGGAGAACTCCTCGCTCGGGTGATCATTTTCAGTGCGTAGACCCCCTACCCCTCGACGATCCGGGATAACCCTGTTCGGCCCGTCACACGGCGGGGTATGCGGCAGGGATGCTTTACGTCGGCACTTCGGGGTGGCAGTACCGCGACTGGCGCCCGGGGTTCTATCCGGACAGGTTGCCGCAGCGGCTGTGGCTGGAGAGCTACGCCGAGCGGTTCTGCACGGTCGAGATCAACAACGCGTTCTACCGGCTGCCCGAGAAGAAGACCTTCGAGCAGTGGCGCGAGCGCAGCCCGGCGCAGTTCCGGTTCGCGGTGAAGATGAGCCGCTACCTGACCCACATCAAGCGCCTGCAGGAGCCGGCCGAGCCGGTGTCCCGCTTCCTCGACCGCGCCGCCGGGCTCGGCGACAAGCTGGGCCCGGTGCTGCTGCAGCTGCCGCCGACGCTGAAGGCCGACGCCCGCGCGCTTGAAGAGACGCTGAAGCTCTTTCCCCGGCACGTGCGGGTGGCGGTCGAGCCGCGGCACGACTCCTGGTGGACCGACGAGATCAAAACCGTTCTGGGTACGTACAACGCGGCGCTGAGCTGGGCCGACCGGCGCGCCCACTCGCTGAGCCCGCTGTGGGTCACCGCCGACTGGTGCTACCTGCGCCTGCACGAGGGCCGGGCCAAGCCGTGGCCGCGCTACGGGGA
>NZ_JBFAZH010001200.1:0-2308 GCF_040681735.1 Actinoplanes sp. NPDC051633
CGACCCGCTGGAGTCGGTGCTGACCTTCGTGGGACCGCCGTGAAATCGGGTCAGCGCACCGGCTGGAGCAGCCGGAGCAGCTCCGCGGTCACCTCGGCCGGGCGCTCGACGTGCGGGGAGTGGCCGCAGTTGTCGTAGACGACCTCGCGGAAGCTGCCGCCGTTGTCCGCGTAGCGCTGCAGCACCGCGCGGGTCTGGCCGACCATCGGCTGCGGCGGGCAGGCCTCGGCGCCGGGCCATCCCGGCACCAGGTCGAGCGAGCCCAGGTACGCCAGGTCGAACAGCGACGTGTCGGACACGATGGCGTCCCGGTCCCCGCGGACCCAGACGATCGGCGGCTTGACCGCGGCGCCGGCCAGCGCCTCGGCGACGTTGAAGTGGTTGGGCGCCATCGTGTTGAGCACGCCGCGGTCACCGGGGCCGATGCCCGGCCAGCTCTGCACCGGCTTGGCGTCGCCCGGGTAGTTGTCCTCGCCGACGGCCGTGCTCAGCACCGTGTCGAGCAGGAGTTGTTCGTCAGCGCCGAGTGAGGCCGGGTCGGCCACGTAGGCGGAGCGCAGCACCGCGAGGGGGCTGGTCGGAGCCTCGGCGCCGCGGTCGCCGGCCTGGATGCGCGCCACGAAGTCCGGGTTGGCGGTGCCGCCGCCGGTGCCGGCGAAGTCCGCCGTGGTCGGGGTGCCGTCGAGGTCGCGGGTGCCGCCGAAGCCGTACGGGCTCAGCGGCGCCTCCAGCAGAACCGAGGAGAAGCGGCCGGGATGGTCGGCGAGCATCTGCATCACCACGCCGCAGCCCATCGAGTGCGCGGCCACCGCCACCGGCCCGTCCTGCGGGAACAGGCTGCGATCGTCGAGCAGGGCGGCCACGTCGTCGGCGAAGTCGCTCAGCCCGCGGGTGGCGTCCACCGGCGCGGTCTGGCTGCGACCGTAGCCGCGCAGGTCCGGGGCGACCACCCGGATGCCGTCGGGGAGCCGCCGCACGAGCGGCAGCCAGAACTGCGCGGATGAGCAGTTGCCGTGCACCAGCAGCACCGGTGTGCCGTCCTCCGGACCGCCGACGAGCACGTTCTGGATGATGCCGCGGGCCTGAACCTGCAGTTCACGGGTCTCCATCCGCTGATCCTGACACATCACCACCGCGGTACCGGTGCTGGATGCATGGCGACCAGCACCGCCTGATCTTCAGGCGGTGAGCCACCACGGGCTGGTGTAGGCGACCCCCCAATCGTTGCAGGGGTGCCCGTCCGGACCGGGCGACGCGTTCGCCTGGGCCGGGTCGGACACCCGGAGCACGACCCAGGCGCCGTCGGCGAGGTCGAGCGGGACGATGAACTCGGTGACGTCTCCGGCGACCGTCTCGATCACGTCGACGACCTGCGGCGCCCGGGATCCGGGCCGCAGCACCTGCAGGTGCAGCGGCTTGCCGGCCCAGTCCGGGCCCCGGTCGAGATCGACCGAGAACCGCACGTCGCCCTTGGCGACCGGCAATGTCCCGCCCATCCGTACGCCGTCGGCTACGGCGTCGAGCCGCAGGCCACTGACCCGGGTGGCGAAGAACCGCCGCGCCCGCATCGCCTCCAGCACGGCCGAACGGGTGTTCTCGGTGACCCAGAGACCCGTGCGGCCCTTGCCTTCGGGGAAGCCCCAGTCGGTGCCGTGCTCATCGGTGACACCGGTCAGGCCGGTGCGCCAGCCCGCGTTGAGGCAGGCGTTCAGCGGTGAGCTCTGCCCGTCCGGCCAGCCGTCGAAGAGGTAGTCGTCGCCGCGGTTGAACATCTCCACGCTGACCATCTGGTCGCGCATGCTCGCGTCGTACGCGAAGTCGTTGAACCGGAGGACCTCGCGGCCGGGGTGGTTGAAGCCGCTGATCCCGGCGGTCGTGGAGACCCAGTCGTAGAGCCGGCCCATGCTGCTCGAGCGGGCGAGGTCGGTGAAGCTGCCGGAATACCAGACGTTGACGTGACCGAGCAGCGGATGGGACCACTCGAAGCCGCGGATCGCCGTGTAGACGCCCGGCTCGTTGGCGGCGTCCGCGAGGGCGGCCGTCCGGTTCCACTCCGAGCTGCTCAGACCGTTGATCGCGAACAGCGTGGTGTGGTCGGTGAGCGCGGCGACGTCCAGGCCGGCCGAGCGCATGGAGGCGAAGGCGAGCTGCGGGTCGCCGTCGCCGTCCGACATCAGGGTGTGGTTGTGCAGGTCGGCGTGGACCAGCGTCGTGCCGTGGCTGATCGACGACGCGCGGGCGGCACCGGCGGCCCGCACCGGCGTGCCGTCGGCGGCGACTCCGGTCGTGGTGGCCCGCGCGCTGCCCG
>NZ_JBFAZH010001201.1:0-2307 GCF_040681735.1 Actinoplanes sp. NPDC051633
GACGAGGCCCGTGACGATCAGGGTGATGAGCACGCCGACCGGTGGGCGGTCGCCGGCATCGCCGACGGTGATGGCCAGGATCGAGTCGAGGATGTCGGTGAGGCCTGCCACCGCCAGGGCGGCCAGGCCGAGGGTCCGAACGTTTGAAGTAGTCATGTCGATGACGCTAGGAACCGACGGCCCCGATCACGACCATGCAGGCCGCATACTCAATGGCGGTTTACCTGGTGTTCCGGCCGACGGGGGACCGCCAGACTGAGCCCATGCGGCTGATGGCCCGGGTCCTCGCGGTGGTGGGCTGCATCGTGCTCGCCGCCGCCGTGGTCCTCGCGCTCGCCGGTGACGGAATGCTCGCCCTGGCCTGGCTGCTGATGGGGCCGACGCCGTTCTTCCTGGTGGGGTGGTGGCTGTGCCGGCGACGGCCGGAGAGCACGGCCGGGCTGTGGCTGCTCGCCGGCGGCGCCACGTTCCTGCTCAACGTCACCATCGGTGAACTGCTGCTGCCGCTGGTCCGCGACGAGCCCTGGGCCTGGGTGCCGTCGATGGTCGGCCGGCTTGCCGACTTCGTCGGCCTGGTCGGTGGCCTGGCGCTGTTCGGCCTGTTCCCGGACGGCCGCCCCCAGCGAGCCTACGAACGGCGGGTGCTGCAGGTCGTGGCCGTCGTGGGCGCGCTCCTGCCGGTCGTGTACGCGATCACGCATCCGACGCTGGACGGGATCGGCAACCCCTTCTACGTGCCCGCCGCCGCGCCCGCGGCCGGGGTGATCGGCTCGCTGAACGACACCTTCCCCCTGTTGCTGCTGCTGGCCGTCGTGATGCTGGTACTGCGATACCGGCGGACGTCGCCGGCCGAGCGGCGCCGGATCCGCTGGCTGGTCCTCGGCCTGAGCGGTGCGCTGGTGTCCTGGGTGATCCTCACCGCGCTGACGTTCGTCCTGCCGCCCGTGCCGCTGCTGATCGCCGACTTCGTGCTGTGGCCGATGGGGGTCGTCCTCGCGATCGGCGCGGTGGTGCTGGCGGTCGTTTACGACGGTGTCCTCGGCATCGATCAGCCACTGCGCCGGGCCGTCGTCTACCGGGCGCTGTGGACGCTGATCGCCGTGCTCTACGTCGGCGCTGCGACCGCGCTCGGACTCACCGCCGTCCAGTACCTCCGGCCCGCGGCGGCCGTGCTGCTGGCCGCCGGCGCGGCGCTGCTGTTCCAGCCGGTGCAGCGGCGTCTGGAACGGGTGGCCGACCGATGGGTCTTCGGCAACCGGCTGGACGGATACCGGGTGCTCACGGAGTTCGGCGCGGCGCTGGAGTCGGCCCCGGATTCGGCCGAGCTGCCGAGCGCGCTGGCGTCCTCCGTACGCGACGGATTGGGGTTGGATTGGGTGCGCGTGCGGCTGGACTCAGGGCCGGTCGGCACGGCCGGTGATGCCCGCGACCGGAAACCGGAGCTGACCGTGCCGCTCCCCGGCGGCCGGATCGAGTGCGGCCCCAGGCGCGACGGCGAGCTGGTCGACGAGGACCGGCGGCTGTTGCAACACCTGGCCGGGCAGGCCGCGCCCGCCATCCGCAACCTGCAGCTGACGACCGAGCTGACCGAGTCCCGCGCCCGGGTGGTCGAGGCTCAGGATGCCGAACGCCGCCGGATCCAGCGTGACCTGCACGACGGGGTTCAGCAGGATGTGGTCGTGCTGACCGCGAAGCTTGCCATGGCCCGGGAACGGCTGCGGCGCGGCGACGACGCCGACCGCCCGCTGACCGAGCTCCAGGCGGACCTGGGCCGGCTGCTGGGTCAGGTCCGCGAGTTCGCGCACACCATCCATCCGCCCGTGCTGGCCGACCAGGGCCTGCTGGAGGCGGTCGAGGCGCAGGCGGCCCGGCTGCCGCTGGCGGTGGTGATCGAGGCGGACACCGCCCTTCGCGGCGCCCGTTACCCGCAGCACGTCGAGGCGGCAACCTGGTACGTGCTGTCCGAGGCATTGACCAACGTGGTCAAGCACGCGGGCGCCCGGGAGGTCTCCGTGACGCTGCGGCAGCCCGGCGGCCGGCTGGTGATCGAGATCCGTGACGACGGCTGCGGGTTCGACCCGGACGTGCCCCGCGGCCTGGGCCTGACCGGCCTGGCCGACCGGGTCGCGATCGCGCGGGGCACGCTTCGGCTGGACAGTCGCCCCGGCCGCGGCACGACGCTGTGTGCCGAGATCCCGGTGTCCGCCGATGCCTGAGCCCCTGCGCCCCGAACCTCTGCGGATCGTGCTGGCCGACGACAACTACCTGGTCCGTGAGGGCGCCCGGCGGCTGCTCGAGGAATCCGGG
>NZ_JBFAZH010001202.1:0-2307 GCF_040681735.1 Actinoplanes sp. NPDC051633
GCCGTGCAGCGACCCGTTGACGTAGAGGCTCAGCGCCTTGGTCGACGAGTCGAAGACGCCGGTGAGGTGATACCAGACACCGGGCAGCGGTTCGCTGTCCGAGCTCGCCCGGGTCATCGGCGCCTGGCCGTCGTCGCGCGGCAGCATGCGGAAGGCGAACCGTTTGGTGTCGCCGGCGTAGCCGAGGAAGAAGCCGGAGCTGTCGCCACCGTCCTGCGACACCGCGGTGTGCGTGGCCGTGCCGGCGCTGTCCAGCATCACCCAGGCCGAGACGCTGAAGGTGTAGCCGGTGTTGACCACCGATCCGCTGGTACTGGCGTAGCCGCCCGCGGCGCCGGTGAGCCGCAATGCCTCCCGCTGACGGCCGAAGGTCCAGCCCGCGGCGGTCCCCGGCAGCACGCCGGAGACCGTGGCGGGATGGTTGCGCGGCGAGGCATCCGGCGCCGCCGAGCGCGGCGCGGCGTGCACGTTGCCGTCGAGCGGCCAGTGTCCGGTCGGTCCGGGCACGGCGGTGCCCACCAGGAAGTGGTATCCGCCGCCGGGCGGGATGGTGCCGTCGCTGCCCGGTGTCCGGTACGGCTCGGACAAGTTGAGCGCCCGGTCCACCGCCCGGACGTAGAGGTCGTGAGGTCCGGCGGTCGTCGGCGTCGCCCAGATGCCGGCGCGGCCCTCGTGGGCGGGGACGAAGGTGGGTGCGTTGACGTCGACCGGTGGGAAGTCAGCGAAGTCGAGGCTCCACTGGTAGCCCAGCACGTCGGTGTCGCCCGCAGCGGCCTCGATCTGGAAGACGCCGGTCTTGCCGGCCCAGCCGCCGAACCCGTTCTCCGGGAAGTCGACGGAGCGCACCGTGGGGCGGCGTGGCGCGGACGAGTCGACGGTGACCTGACAGAACAGCGAGAACGGGCTCCAGGCGATGCCGTCCCAGGCCTGAACGCGCCACGATATCCGGCTGCCGTCGCCGAACACGCCGGCCGGGATGGTGACCCGGTGTGCTGTGCCCGGTGCCTGGGCGGCCGTCTGCACGCTGCCCACCGGGCCGGTTCCGCCGTAGCGCCACCACTCGAACCGGGCGGCCACGTTCTGCCCGTCGCGATCGGAGAGGGTGGCGTTCAGCGTCATGGCGCCGGTGTAGGCGTACGCCCGGTCGGCCTCGTGCGGGCAGCCCAGGCTCGGACCCTGCCCACCCTGGGCCCACAGGCTCGCGGGCACCGCCGGCGGCCAGTTGTAGGTGACGATCAGGGATGGTGACAGGTCGCCCTGGCCGAGCGTGTTGAACCTCTTCCACTGGTACTTGTCCGCCTCGTTGTCGGCGCCGAGCATGAAGGCGGTCAGCCCGCCGGCACCGATCGCATTCGCCGGCACCCCGAAGCCCACCCAGTTGGCCGGGCAGGAGGCGCTGTAGCCGAACGCCGAGTTGACGGTCGCGATGTGCCGCACGCCGGGCTGAGCCGCCCAGGTGGTGCCCGGGCCGATCGCGCCGCTGCTGTAGAGACGGGTGGGCCGCGGCGTACAGTCCGGCGACCACATCTGCCGCACGTTGAACTCGGCGCCGAGCACGTTGGCCCCGGCCAGCGCGCTGGTGTCGAACTGGAAGTAGGTGCGGGCGACCCCGATGCCCGCGCAGCCGGTCCACCCGCAGTTGCCCACCTTGCCCTCCGGCCCGTCCAGGCCGCCGAACCAGTAGGCGTCCCCCGGGTGGCCGCTGAACACCTTCGTCCACGCGTTGCCCGGGGCGGCCCAGTTCGGGTCGATCCGCACCGGGAACTTCACGTCCGGGTTCCGCAACAGATCCTGATCGGGTACGACGGTGAGACGACCACCCGACACCGTGACGTCACCGACGCCGGACGCGCGACCGGCGTCGGTCATCTCCACCCTGGTCGAGGCGAAAACCACCGCGCCTGCCTCGTCGCGGGCGGCCATGGTTCCGTCCGGCTCCTTCGTCACGGTCAGCCCACGGGCCGTCAGCCCGAAGTCGACGGCCGAGAGCCCGGGATCGGCGGCCGCCGCCCGGTTCTTGACGACCAGCACCGAGGAGAACCCATCGAGCTGCGCGGTGAGCTCGAGATCCACCCCGCTCAGCACCTCGGGGTAGGTGGCGGTGCCGCCGGACAGCCTGGGTGCGGGCAGCGCCTTCGGCCAGCGCAGCTCGATCGATCGATCGCCCACCGACAGCCGCGCGAGTGGCGCCTTCGATCCGCCACCGGAGAACACCAGTGGCTTGACCACCGCGGCCGGCGCGACGGACCCGTCCGGTCGCTTGCTCAGCCTGGTGTCCGGGTCGGTCCAGCCGCCGCCGTCGCGGAC
>NZ_JBFAZH010001203.1:0-2306 GCF_040681735.1 Actinoplanes sp. NPDC051633
GTGGCGGCGGGCCGCGCTGGACGAGGCGGCGGAGCTGCTCGGTGGGGCGCGCCAGATCGAGGCCGGGCGGCCCGAGGACCGCGGCACGCGTACCGTCGACTGGCTCCTGGGTCTGGTCGCCCTCCGCCGCGGTGACCTGGTCGCCGCGCATGACCACCTGGTGGTCGCCCTGCGGTCGCGGCTGCGGTACGGCTTCCGGGGCGCTGCCGCCGATGCCGTGGCGGCGCTGGCCGTCCGCTGCGCGATGGGTGGCGATCCGGTGACCGCGGCCGTCCTCTTCGGCGGGTCCGAGGGTGTGCGGGGGGAGCGGCGGACCGCGATGTTCGGCGGTTTCTGGGCCGAGCAGCAGGTGGCGCTGCGGGCTGTGCTCGGCGATGCGGCGTTCGACGCGGCCTACGCGGACGGGGCCGACCAGGGCTTCGACCGGATCGTCGCGACCGCTCTCGCGGTCGAGCACCCCGATCTGGAGCACGGGTCGGCCCGCTTCGCGCAGACCTTGCAGTAGCGCTAACGCCGGTCGCGTTCGCTGGCGGGCAGCAGCCGCCGGGAACGCTCGATGTCCGACTTCTGCACCGCGGCGATCGAACCGAAGATCGCGACGGCCTCGTAGTACACCCACGCCAGCGCGTAGCAGGCCGGCCGCAGGATGACGTTGTAGGTGGCGCACTTGCGCTTCAGGTCCTCGTAGAACATCGAGTCCAGGCGCGGTTTGTTGGCGTCGAAGGCGCCGATGTCCTTGTAGTTGCGGTAGCCGAAGTCGTGATGCCAGCAGGACAGCCTGAAGTCGAAGCCCAGCGGGTTGTCCGGACTGCTCGAGCAGTAGTCGGTGGTCCAGTCGAAGGCGTACTCGCGCCAGGTGCTCTGATGCTGCCGGGCGTAGTTCCAGTTGTTGTAGCCGGCGACCGTGGGCTGGGTCCAGATGCTCAGCAGCTCGGCCTTGGTCGCCGTGGTGGCGCTCGCCGCCGCGGACGGAAGCAGCAGAGCGATGACGGATGCCAGGACCACCAGGGTACGGCGGACGGATCGGGTCATGTGTCGACCTCCAGCGGGACAGCCCTTTGTGAGGGCGCTGGAGGTCAGTTTTCGTTCGGGATCCAACGGAATCCAAGCAAGTCGATGTGATTTTACGTAACTCTGACGTAACTTACCGTTAGGTATTCCTCCATCGGGCTTCTTGTGCTGTCCTGATAAATGGCCTGACCACCCGGCCGCTATCGTGGGCTCGTGCAAGCGGGCTTCCGTTGATCCACTTACCCCTCGTCCGGCAGGGACCGCTCCGAGCGCTGGCCGTCCGGCTGGCGTTCGCGATCACCCTCGTCCTGGTCACGGTCTTCATCATCTATCTCGACCGGGACGGGTACCGGGACGTCAACGAGGACGGCCTCACCCTGCTCGACTGCTTCTACTACGCGGTCGTCTCACTCTCCACGACGGGCTACGGCGACATCACGCCGTCCACGCCCCACGCGCGCCTGGTGAACGTTCTGGTCATCACGCCCGCCCGCGTACTCTTCCTGATCATCCTGGTCGGCACGACCCTCGAGGTGCTGACCGACCAGTACCGCAACAGCCTGCGCGTCACGCGGTGGAGGCGGAAGTTGAAGGATCACATCATCATCTGTGGTTACGGCACCAAGGGTCGCGCCGCGGTCAGTGCGCTGCTTGAGACCGGCTACGACAAGTCCCGGATCGTGCTGGTGGAGAACCAGGACGAGGCGGTACGCCAGGCGATCGCGAACGGCCTGGCGGTGATCGAGGGCAACGCCACCCGGTCGACCGTGCTCAACCAGGCCGACGTGAAGAACTGCAAGTCGGTGATCATCGCGACCGACAGCGACGAGGCGTCGGTGCTGATCACGCTGACGGTGCGCCAGCTGACCGCCGGTCAGGTGCGGATCATCGCCTCGGTCCGCGAGCAGGAGAACGCCGCCCTGCTCAAGCAGAGCGGCGCCCACCACGTCATCGTCAGCTCCGCCACCGCCGGCCTGCTGCTCGGCCTGACCACCACCGCGCCGCCGCTGATCGACGTCGTGGAGGACCTGCTCACGCCCGGGCAGGGCATGGCGCTCGCGATGCGCTCGGCCGAACGGTCCGAGGTGGGTTCCAACCCGCGCGAGCTGGCCACGCTCGTGGTGGCGCTGATCCGCCGCGGCAAGGTGATGCCACTGGGCGGCTCGCAGAAAGCCACGATCGAGACCGGCGACATGCTCGTCTACATCCGCGACGAGGAGAAGACGAGCACCGCCGGCCTGACGATCTAGCCGGGCCGGCGGGGCAGTGCCGGCGAGCTAGAGGATGGTCCAGGT
>NZ_JBFAZH010001204.1:0-2301 GCF_040681735.1 Actinoplanes sp. NPDC051633
GTGGAGCGGGCCGACACTGCACACATGCGTGGCTACGGTCAGTTCTGCCCGATCGCGCGGGCGTCGGAGATCCTCGCCGAGCGCTGGACTCCGATCATCGTCCGCAACGTGCTGCTGGGCAGCCGGACGTTCAACCAGATCGCGGACGGCGCACCCGGAATCTCCCGGGCGTTGCTGACCCGCCGGCTACGTGAGCTGGAGAAGGCCGGGCTGATCCAGGCCCACCGCAAACCCGCCGGGCACGGTTCGTTCTACGAACCGACACCGGCCGGCCTCGACCTGCAACCGGTCCTGGACGCCGTCGGAGTATGGGCCGAACGCTGGGTCGACGTCCGCCCCGACCACGCGCAGCACGCCGACCCGGGCCACGTCGTCGCGTCCTGGTGCACGTCGTACCTACGCCGCGACCGCCTGCCCCGGCGGCGCGTGGTGGCCCGCTTCGACTACGCCCGCCGTGGGCGCCGGGAGCAGTGTTGGCTGCTGTGCGAGGACGGTGACGCGGAGGCCTGCGTCTTCGACCCGGGCTACGGCGACGATCTCGTCGTCGCGATCACCGATCCGAAGGCGTTCACCGGCTGGCATCTGGGGCTGATCAGCTGGCCCGCCGCCCTACGCGGTGGG
Source organism: Actinoplanes sp. NPDC051633 (assembly GCF_040681735.1). NCBI lineage: Bacteria > Bacillati > Actinomycetota > Actinomycetes > Micromonosporales > Micromonosporaceae > Actinoplanes > Actinoplanes sp. NPDC051633. Next base: position 622 of record NZ_JBFAZH010001204.1, read on the forward strand.
GGCGTCCAGGTCACCGGGCCGACGTCCTTGCGTCGAGCCCTGCCCACCTGGAACGCAGCACCCGAGCACTACACCCATCTACGTACCGCCCAACGATCGATCGGCGCTGCCACATCGTGACAAACCGATACGGTCGGCGCCGGGACAGCCCTACTAAGGGCCAGGTCACCCTCGAGACACCGATGCTGTTCTCGATCGGCTTTCTGGTCACCTTCCTGCTCGGAGTCTGACCGGCATCCTGCTGGCGAGCCCGCCGATCGACTTCCACGTGCACAATTCGTACTTCGTGGTGGCGCACTTCCACCATGTGCTGTTCGGCACCATCGTCTTCGCGGTTTTCGCCAGGGTCGATTTTCTGGTTCCCGAAGATGACTGGACGGATGCTCGATGAGTGGCTTGGGAACGTGTGGAAGTCATATCGGGTGGGGTCGGTGGTGACCATCGACGACCCGTGGGGCTTCGGCAATTCGCAGGAGTGGGCCCCAAGCAGCCCGCCGCCGCTACGCAATTTCGAGCAGCGTGCGCCGGATCGTCGTCGTGCCGTCCTCCAGCAGCATCACCCCGAAGTAATCGCCGTCCGGCTCCAGGCCGCGCCACGTCAGGGTCAGCGTGACCGCCGTGCCGGCCGTCGCCTCCGAGGTCGGCGGGCTCGCCGTCAGTGCGTCCGAGGACGTGGCCGCCACCCAGCTCAGCGACACCACCGTGGCCGGCGCCGGCGCGGAGTAGAGGTGGTGGAACACCCGGTACCGGCCCGGCTGGTCGACCACGACCTCCTCGTCGCTGCCGGTGTCGTTGCTGGTGCCGGCCGGCGTCCAGGTCGAGCCGGACTCGCGGTACGCGTACACGTCGATGTCCGCGCCCGCCGGGTGGTCGGCCGCCCGCGCCGCGAAACGCGCGATGCCGCCCGCCGGGACGGTCACTTCCGCGACGGCCGTGCGGCTGCTCGCGGCCGGGGAAGCCGGGTTGAACGCGAGCGGACCGCCGTCGGGCTGAGCGTCGGCGTGCGGCCCAGCAGCAGCGCACCGGCGCCGCTCACCTGCGCCGCGGCCACCGACGAGCCGCTGCGGACGCCGAACGTCGGGACGCCGGCGGCTGCGGTCGCGGCCAGCACGGACACGCCGGGCGCCAGCAGATCGGGCTTGAGCAGCGGTCCGCTGGGAATGCGGGCCGGACCGGCGGACGAGGTGGCGGCCACCGCCGGTGCGCGGGTCCGGCCGCGGACCGCGGCGTCGAGCCGGGCGGTGGCACCGGCGGTCGCGGCGTACGCCTTCACGCGCAGCCCGTCGGCGCGGTTGAGGTGGACCGTCGGCACGGCGTGGAAGTCGACGTCGAGCGTGCTGTCCGGATCGTTGTAGAGCACCATCCCGACCCCGCCGGCGTCGCGTACCGTGCGGCTCTTGTCCGTACGCCCGTTGACCCCGCGCTTGCACAACACGATCGCGCCGGCGACGGCCGACCGGTTCAGCGAACCGGCCTTGCACAGCTCGGCGTCGGCCGGCACGGCCGCGCCCGCTACCGCATCGACGACGCGGGCCGAGGGCAGCGCCGTCGCACCCTGCCCGGTCCCGGTGAGGATGGCGCCGTCACCCAGGCGGAGGGTACGGGTGAGCACACGGTCGTGGGTTCCGGCCGCCACCGTGGTGACCCACGGCGCGATGCTGCCCACCGCCCCGGCCGGCC
>NZ_JBFAZH010001205.1:0-2299 GCF_040681735.1 Actinoplanes sp. NPDC051633
CGCCTGCCGCCGCGTCGTCGGCGGCGCCACCGGCACCACTGACCCTGCCACCGCTGCGACGGATGCTCGGCATGGCGCTGCCCGGAGTCGCCGCGCTGGCCCTGTGGGCACACATGGTGTTCACCCCGCGCTACAACAACGGCACCCCGCAATACCCGGGCCTGCGGTACTGGGTGTGGGCTGCCTGGGGTGAGCTCGGCACCGCCGGCGTTCTTGCCATGGTTGCGGCGCTGGCCTTCGCCGGAGTCTTCGCCACCATGCTGGGCGGGCAGCGGCCGCGCGACCCCGCACAGACCGGACCGGTCGTCCTCGCCACCCTCACCGGCCTCGCGGTCTGCGGGCTGCTCGGCCTGCTCACCACCGCCATCTTCAACGTGCGCAGCCCAGGCCAGCCGCTGCGCTGGGCGCTGCTGCCCGCCGTTCCGATAGCCGTGACCGCGCTCGTGCTGGCGTTGCTGGCCCACCGGCGCTCCCGACCACCGGAGGGCGGGTGGGATGCCTTCTTCGCGTTCCCGCTGTCCGCGCTGATCCTGCTCGCCGTCGGGACGCCGCTGGTCGCCCACTGGTACACCAGGGCGGTGCCGTCGTGGTTCGTGCCGCTGGGTCAGACCGGCGCCGCGATGATCGGCGCCGGGCTGGCCTGCGTGCTGTTCCGCAGGGTGGTCCCGCGGGCTGCGACGGCGGTGTTCCTGGCGGCCGTGGCTGTCGTGATCACCAACCCCAACACGCTCGGCGTCCTGGTCGCCGTCGCGGTCACCGCTCGCGTCGCCTACCAGATCAGGATGCTGTACGCCGCGCCGGCGGCCCCGCATCCGGACGTGGGCCCGACTGTGCCCGCTCGTCAGCCATGATGCGGGCAGTCAACAAGATCGTCGTCGCGCTGATCGCGGCGGGCGTCGTCATCGGCCCGCTCGCCCTGCTCGCCCTGACAGTGCGCAGCGATCATTCGTGGCTTCTTGAACAGTTGGCTGCCGTGGGGGAGTCTGCTGGGCCGTCCGCGGTTCTGCCGCTGCTCGGCGTGGCCGCCATCGCCGCGATCTGGCTGCTGGCGACGACGCTGATCGTACGTGCCGCGGCCCGGCAGGCCCGCCAGGCGTGGCGGCGCATGCGACACCTGCCGCTGCCCAGCCCCGCGCAGGCTGCCGCCGGATCCCTCGCGGGTGCGGCCCTGCTGAGCATGCCGACGCTCGTCGCCACAGCCGACCAGCCTCCGACGCCCGTACCGGCCGGGGCCGGCACCGACGGTCGGTCACCCTCCAACGACGCGGCCGGCAGGGCGGAGAGCATCGACGGGTCCGGGGTCGAACTGCCCGGCGGTGGCTGGCTGCCGACCGGCACCGCCCGGGACGTCGCCGCAGTCGTCGGCGTCACCTGGCTACGCCGGCGCTACCTCCACGACCCCGACAGCGCCAGCGAGCCCGCGCCGCTACTCCCGGCTGTCGCCAACGCGGCCGCCGCTCACGCCACCGACACGCAGACCGACCCCGTCTCCGCCGACCACCTTCCCGCTGGCCTGGTCGCACTCACCGGCCCGGGACGGCGAGACGCCCTCCGCGGAGTTCTCGTGACGGCGCTGCTCAACGTTGCGGCGAACCACGATGACGGAACCCACGTGGTCATCATGAGAGCTGACCTGGCACGACTGTTGAACACCTCCGACGTACCACAGACTCTCCCCGGGCTGCGCATTGCGAACAACGCAACGGCAGAAGCGCGCGTACTCGCAGAGACTCAGGGCGGGAGCGGCCGTGTCGTCTGCATCGATCTCAGCGCTGCTGTTGCGCCACCTGCGGAACTGACCGGGCTGACCGTCGTGACCACCGGGGAGACGACCGGCCCGGCAGCACGGACGTGGACGGTCGCGGCCGACGGCACCGTCGCCACCGACGGCAATCGGCAGCCGGCCCGGCTGTGTGTCCTGCCGGCACAGTCGGCCGTAGACCTCATCCGGGTCACGGCCCACGCCTACGGCCTGCGCAGCGGGCTGCCCGTGTCACCGGCGCCGACACCACCAGCAATGCAGCGACCCCGGCGCGAACGTCCCGCCCCCGCTCGGCTTGAGGTGCTGGGCGCGTGCCGGCTGACCGTCGCGCAGCAGCCGGTCACGCTGCACCGCAGCGCCGCCTGGCAGGTCCTGGTACTGCTGGCCGTCACGCCCGGTGGAGCCACCGCCAGGCAGCTCACCGGAACCATCTGGCCCGGGCTGGCACCGACAACGATCACCAGCCGGCTGTACACCACCCTGAGCCACATCCGCGGTCAGACCAGATTCCTCCTGAACGGCGCCGACATGATCAGC
>NZ_JBFAZH010001206.1:0-2297 GCF_040681735.1 Actinoplanes sp. NPDC051633
GAACCAGGCCGTCGACGCCGGGCTCCCCCCGCATGTCACCGATGCTGACCTCGGCGTGGACCAGCTCGCCATCCCCGCGCCGCACCAGCCATAGATCCAGGCCTTCGGTGGAGGTGCCTTCGCGGGCGGCGTCCAGCACGTCCCGGACGTGCGCACGCTGGCTCGGGTCGATGATCTCGAGGGCGCTGTGACCGATCAGATCGGCGGTGCCGAAGACGAGCTCGGCGGCCGGGCTGACATAGCCGAACCGGTTGTCGTCGCCGACGACAGCGATCACCTCGGTGGCGTTGACCACCAGGGTCCGGAAGTAGGCCTGGCTGTCGCGCAGGCTGATCTCCCGGCCCAGGGCGATCCGGTCGATCATCGTGGCGGCCTGGCCGGCCAGCACCGGCAACGACTCCTGCAGCTCGACCAGGGCCTGCTCGTCGGTGCCGACGTACAGGTCGCCGATATGCTGGCCACCGACGGCGAGTCGGCAGCGAAGGGCCAGGTCGAAACCGGCCAGCAGCTCCGCGATGTCGGCCGGCAGCGCGCGTACGTAACAGAACTCGATCAGCGCGGGGTCGTCGGTGCTCGGCCGGTCGGCTTCGAGCACCTTGAGCGCGACGCGATGGACCGTACCGGCCGGTAGCATCTGCCCCACGGCTCGGCAGAGGACGTCATTGACCTCTTCGGTGGTCCCCGACGCCAGCAGTGCCTCACAGGCGACGCGCAACTGCCGTTCGCGGATCAGGGTGCGGCGCAGGCTGCTCGCCACCGCGGACATCCGGGCGAGCGCGAGCAGGATGAGAACGGCGGAGGCGGCGGCGATCACCGCACCGTCGTGCACCGGTCCGCGCAGCGCCTGGATCAACAGCGCGGCGGGGGCCAGCAGCGACGCCACGGTCAGGATCCCGCGCCGCAACGAGACCTGGGTCTGGGTGAGCATGTGCGGTTCGGTCAGCCGGGCCATGGACGGCTGCAGCGCCGCCGCGCCGCCGGCGATGTAGAAGATCAGCCAGCCCAGGTCGATCGGACCGCCCAGCTGCCAGTCTCCGTTGAGCCGGGTCAGCCCGTAGAGGGTGTCGGAGGTGAGCAGGGCGGCGCCGGACACGATCAGCAGCGTCGCGCTCCGGCTCTGTGTGGCGGTCAGGCGGAGCCGGGCGAGGATCGCGAGCATGAGTACGTCGACCATCGGGTAGGCGATCGAGACCGCCTTGGCCATGTCATTGAGATCGGGGTCGCGCAGGAACGGACTGATCAGGAAGGTCCAGGCGAGGAATCCGGCACCGGTGGTCAGGATGACCGCGTCGATCGTGCTCGCCCGGTCCGAGATCCGCGCACCGGAGCGGGTGAGGCTCAACAGTCCCAGCAGCAACAGGGGCAACGACACGCCGAGGAACACCACGTCGGCGCGGGTCGGGAACTGCCCGGCCGGCGCCAGGAGGGCCACGACGGTGCCGACGGCGAACGTCAGATAGCCCGCACCCATCAAGACCCAGGGGAAGCGTCGCCGGGGCCGGTTCCGGGCGATGCCGACGACGAACGCCATCGTCGTCGATAGCACGATGGCCGCCCAGGCCAGCACGCTGAGGGCCGGCACAAGCGTGTAGATCACTGCCAGACCGACGTTGACCAGGGCGTAGACCACCAGCACTCGCCGCGACAGCGGGCGGCGGCTCCCGTTCACGAGCGGCTCTCCGGCCTCGTCCATCGGCCCGAGCAACGCACGGCTTGCCGCGCCGCTCTCGATCGCGGCTTGGCGGCCGACGAGAACCGCCTGCTCCACGGCATCCAAGGGGCCGCGCTCGGGCCGCGCGGTGCGGGCGGAGCCGTCCGAGCCCTCTGAGCCCTCAGGGGCCTGCTCGGACACGGCACCGTCGCGCGTCATGACGCGCTCGTCAAGAGAACGATCGTCTGTCATTGGGGCAATCCGCCTGAGGCCCGTGTGCTGCCCGCCGGATGGCGGCTGGCCACTACTCCTTGTATTGGGCATGTCGTCCGCGCCGTCGAGCCGAAGGACGGGGAGTACATGCGCTGACAGGAACCTACCTTCGTGAACGCACCGGTCTGATCGACCGTGTGGGCCGTACGTCGTACCCAGCCTATGCAGAGATCGCCGGTCGGCCCGGTAAATTGAGCGACATGGCTGGCTTGTACGTCGCCGGGATCGATGCTCCTGGGGGCACAGTGCCGGTTCGCGCCGCCCCCGGCATCCCCGAGGTCTGTGTCTTCCCGTCGGCCGGCGAGTACCCGTACTACGACATGAAAGTACCAACTCAACAACACACTAACGCCTGTTGGTTCCAACCAATAGG
>NZ_JBFAZH010001207.1:0-2293 GCF_040681735.1 Actinoplanes sp. NPDC051633
GACGCGGGCACGGTCGGCGAGGCGGGCGCCGTCGGCGCAGCCGGTGCCGTGGGCGGCGCGGCGGGCGCGGGGACGAAAGCCGGCATCGACGCGCTCACGTGGAACCCGCCGCCCGTCGCCGGAAGCGCCGACATCTGCCCACCGAGCATCTCGACGCGCTGCCGGAGTCCGTCCAGCCCGGCGCCGCCGCCGGCCACGGCGAGTGCCGGCTCGCCCGCGTCCGCGGGCGCGGTGTTGCGCACGTCGACCGCGACCCGATGCGGCGCGTAGACCACGTCGACGGTCGCGCACGACCCCGGCGCGTGCTTGTGCACGTTGGTGAGTGACTCCTGCACGACCCGGTAGAGCGCCCGCCGCACCGTCGGCGCCGCGACGGCTGGCTCCCCGCGCTCGCTCAGCTCCACCTCGAGCCCGACCGACCGCGACTCCTCCACCAGATCCGAGATCCGCCTCACGGCGGGCGGACTCCGGCCCGGCCCGCCGGCCGGGAGAGCGGCCGGCTCACGCTCGCCGGTGCGGAGCACGCCGACCAGGTCGCGCAGCTCGGCCAGCGCCTGCACGCCCGCCTCGCGGAGGTCCTGCGATGCCGCACGCACCTCCGGCTCGTCCGAGGTCACCTCGAGGGCGCCCGCCTGCAACACCATCAGGCTGATCCGGTGCGTCACGACGTCGTGCATCTCGCCGGCCAGCCGCACGCGTTCGTCGGCCCGCGCGCGCTCGGCGAGCAGCTCACGTTCCCGTTCCTCCGCGCGCGCCCGCTCGGCGAGCAGGTCACGCTCGCGTTCAGCGCTCTCGGCCCGCTCCACCAGCTCGTCGTAGAGCCGCCGCCGGGCGCGGACATAGAGACCCAGCACCGTGGAGACGGCGATCAGCGCAAGGCCGGAGAACGGGTCGTCGATCGCCCACGCGTGGACACCGACCAGCCACGCGGCGGTGAGCCCGCCCAGCACCGCCCAGCCGAGTCGCGGCCGCTCGCCGAACCTGGTCACCGAATAGGGAATCAGGAACGCCGCCGAGCTCGGCGCGAAGACAGTGGTGACCGCGATGACGGCCGCCGCCGCATATGGCCGGTCGCGATCTTCACCTTCCTGTTCGGGGTCAGCTTCGCGATCTTCCTGCACACCGCCGAGCGCCGCACCGACCGCCCGCGGCTGGTCCTGCTACGCCGCCTGGTCGTGCTCGGCGTGCTCGGCGGCCTGCACACCTTCCTCCAGCCGGGCGAGGTGCTGAAGTTCTATGCCGGGTTCGGCCTGCTGGTGCTCCTGCCGGCGTCCTACCTGCCGCGGCGCTGGGTGCTGTGGATCGGCATCGTGCTGACCCTCGCGTCGGCGTTGACCTTCCGCGGCTTCACTCTCATCCCCGGCCTGTTCCTGCTCGGCATGGCCGCGACGGGGTTTGGCGTGATCAAGAACCTGAGCCGGCACGGGCGCGGCCTCGGCATCGCGTTCGGCGTCTGCGTCCTGCTGAGCGCGTGGCTGGGCGTCCTGCAGTGGCGCGCGGGTGTCGGCCCGACCGCACACTTCCGGTCGGTCCTGGCGGGCCTGGCCTTCGCCGGTCTGTACGCCACCGGCTTCCTGCTGCTGCTACGCACCTCGGTCCGAGGTCTGTTGGAGGCGCTCTCTTCGCGCCGATGGGCCGGATGGCGCTCACCAACTACATCCTGGCCACGGTCCTGATCTTGGCCGGCGACGCGATCTGGCACTTCGGCGACCGCACCGACTACGGCCGCGTGGTCGTGTTCGGAATCGGGGTGGCCGTGGTCCAGGCCGTCTTGAGCCCGATTTGGCTGAAGTTCTTCCAGTACGGCCCGCTGGAATGGGTCTGGCGCTGCCTGACGTGGTGGACCGTCGTCCCGGCGCGGCGATGAGCTCGCTCAAGGAATTGCGAGGTGGCCGCCGCTACGACCCGCTCACTGGAGACGCGCGCTGCTGCGTGCGGGCCTGCGTGCGGTGGGCCGCTAGGAAGAGATGGCGAGAGTGAGAGCACAAGCTGTTGTCCGCCAACAGGGAAGTGGGCAGCGGAAGTACCATCCTGGCGAAGGGCGATACAGCAGGCGCGCTGGGATGCGACGGTTTCCTAGCGGGACGCACGGCGTCGACTTGAACGAACTGCGGCGGCTACGACGCCGGATGACTACTTGACTGCCCTCACAACCTTCATCCGGATCTTCTCAGGTAACTGAACCGCAATGAAAGTGTCGAGACGTTCCGGATCGGGCGCCACGCGCTCGGCCTCGACACGCTCATCCCAAGTTTCGTAATCGGCCGGATCGGCCACCGTCACGAGGCCGATG
>NZ_JBFAZH010001208.1:0-2289 GCF_040681735.1 Actinoplanes sp. NPDC051633
GCCGCCTTTCCGAGGACTCCACACGCGGCTGGGCTACCACTTTTGGGTGCGGTCCTTCAGCAAGGTCGGGTTGGCCGGGTCGCTCGTGTCGATGACGATGTCGGCGTGGTCCTCCGGGCGTACCTCCGCCAGGTATCGCTGCTCGCCCGGCAGGTACTTGCCGCGGTAGCGGCGCTCGGCCTCGGCCGCCGAGCCCATCCAGGACGCGTCCCGCTCGATCCCGCGCCGCAGCGACTCCGCGAAGCTGATCCGCAGGTAGACGACCAGATCCCAGCAGCCGGCGAGCTCCGGCCGCTGCAGGAAGACGCCGTCGGCCAGCAGGATCGCGTCGTCGGCCGCCACCTGGTCGGGCGGCCCCGTCAGCGGCCGGCCCGACGGGGTGGTCAGCGCCGTGCGATGCCGGCGGTCGCCGCCCGGGCCCAGCGGGCCGAGCAGCTGTGCCCGGATGGCCGGGTAGTTCCACGAATCGAGGTAGTAGCTTTCCGGGCTGTCGTACGGGTACGCGTTGCGGTCCTCGACCATAACCATGAAGTTGTCGAGCTGCGCCCGGATCACCGGCCTCGGGGTCAACGCCCGCAGCCGGGCCGCCAGCGCGTCCGCGAGCGTCGTCTTGCCCGCCGCCGACCGGCCGTCGAGACCCACGCGCACCGGATGGTCCCGCTCGACCGCCAGGATCCGGTCGGCGAGCCGGTCGATCATCGGCGCGTCGAGCGGGCCCGCACGTGCACCCGCTCACCCTGCGGCCCGAAGATCGACAGGAACTCGACCGCCTCGCCGTCCACGCCGCCGAACCAATGCGGCACCCGGGTGTCGAACTCGGCCGCCTCGCCGGTCGGCAGCACCAGGTCGTGCTCGCCGAGGACCAGCCGCAGTCGCCCGCCGAGCACGTAGAGCCACTCGTAACCCTCGTGGGTCCGAGGGTCGGGCTCCTTGGCGGGGCCCGCCGCGATGACGTGCTTAAAGGCCTGGGTGCCCGTGGAATGCCTGCTCAGAGGCATGATCGTCTGGTCGCCACGGGTGATCGGCCGAGCGTACACCCGGGGGTCGCCGGTCGGCGGGGCGCCCACCAGATCGTCCAGCGGCACCTGGTAGGCCGCCGCCAAGGGCAGCAACAGCTCGAGCGTGGCGCGCCGCTGGCCGGACTCCAGGCGGGAGAGCGTGCTGACCGAGATACCGGTGGTTTCCGCCAGATCGGTCAGGGTAATCGCGCGCTGCCGGCGCAGCGCCCGCAACCGCGGACCGACTGCGGCGATCACGCCGTCGTTTGCTGTCATGGCAAAGAAGTTTGTCACTTCTGGGCAAGCCGAGAACGGTGAAGACATGACTTATGACGTAGTGGTGGTCGGCAGCGGGCCGGCCGGGCTGAGCGCAGCGGTGACGCTGGGCCGGGCGCTGCGGACCGTGCTGGTGATCGACGCCGGCGAGCCGCGCAACGCCCCGGCAGCAGGGGTGCACAACTTCCTGACCAGGGACGGCCAGTCGCCGTCCGAGTTCCGGGCACTCGGACGCACCGAGGTGGAGCGGTACGGCGGCGAGTTCCGTGACGCGACGGTGGTCGCGGTCACCGGCGAGGCGGACGCGTTCGAGGTGCACCTGGCCGACGGGTCCACGGTCACCGCTCGCCGCGTCCTGGTCACCTCGGGGCTCAAAGATGTGCTGCCGGACATCCCGGGGCTGGCGGAGCGCTGGGGCAAGACGGTCCTGCACTGTCCGTACTGCCACGGGTTCGAGGTGCGGGGCGAGGCGGTCGGCGTGATCGCCAGCGGGTCGATGGCCATGCACGCGGGTCTGCTCTGGAGCCAGTGGACCAGTGACCTGATGCTCTTCCTCAACGAATCCTTCGCCCCGGACGAGGAACAGACCCGCAAGCTCACGAACCGCGGGGTGCGGCTGGTGCCCGGGCGGGTGACGGCGGTCGGCGACGACGGTGTGCACCTGGCCGACGGCACCGTGATCCCCCGTGCCCACCTGGTCGTGCAGACCCGGCTCGAGGGTCGTGCCGACTTCCTCGAGCCGCTCGGCGTGAAACTGGTCGAGCATGCGACGGGAAACGCCACGCACCTGGCGGCCGAGGATCCGAGCGGGCGCACGGCGGTGCGCGGTCTGTGGGTGGCCGGCAACGTGACGGACCCGATGGCTCAGGTGATCAGCGCGGCGGCGGCCGGTGTCGGCGCGGGCGCGATGATCAACATGGATCTCGTGGAGGCCGACGCGGGGTGAGCGGGCCAGGGTCTGGGCGGGCCCGAGTCGCCGAGGGGAGTACGACCGGGCCCGGCCACCCGCGGGTGC
>NZ_JBFAZH010001209.1:0-2286 GCF_040681735.1 Actinoplanes sp. NPDC051633
GGCTGGGCGTACACCTTCCCGTCGAGGCTGAACAGTGCCTCATTGCCGGCCGGGATCAGCGCCGCCGTCTCCTTCCCGAGCGGCTCGATGTAGCCGGCCTTCGCCAGCGGGAGCACCGCGTTCGCGTTGCCGGAGCCGGGGGAGAACATCATCACGTCCGCGGCGTTGCCGCCCTGGAGCTGCGTCCGCACGACGGTGCCGTAGCTGTCCGGCGGCAGGCCCTTGGCGTCGACCTTCACGCCGGTTTCCTTGGCGTACAGGTCGGACACGACGACCCACGGGTTCTTCGCCCCGCCGCTGGCGTTCTCGAACGTGAAGCTGAAGGAGTTCGCCGCGCCGCCGCCGGCGCCGTCGTCGCCGTCGTCACTGGCCGAGCTGCACCCGGCGAGCAGCAGAGCACCCAGCGCGGGGGCGGTCAGGAACACGCCGAGACGGCGGCGTCTTGAAGATCCGGGAGAGGTCATGGGAGGGCCTTTCGAGCGGCGTGACGAGTGCCACCACCTTCTTCCGCCCAGTGGAGGAAGTCAACGAATCGCGTGCCCAGGTCTGCTGATGCGGGGTATCAGCGCCGTCCATACCCCCTAAGCGTCGGCGTCGACGCCCAGCAGGGCGGGCAGTTGAGCCGGGGAGAACAGCTGGTCGAGGGCGAACTGCGCCGCTCCGATCACGCCGGCGACCTCCTCGTCCACGGCCGACAACTCGATCCGCAGATCCTGGGTGGCCGCCGGCGGGACGTGCCGGAGGATGGACGCGCGGACGGCGCCCAGGATGCGTACGCCGGCGCGAGCGATGCCGCCGCCGATGATCACCAGATCCGGGTTGTACGCGTTGACCAGCATGCCCAGACTCGCCCCCAGCACGGTCGCGGAGTCGTTGAGAAGCCGCCGCGCCGCCGGATCGCCCTGCTCCGCGGCCAGCGTGATGTCCAGCGGCCGCAGCGTCCCGGTGTCCGCCAGGACGGCCGCCAATGCCGGACTCTGCCCCGCCTCGGCCAGCTTCCGGCCGTCCCGGGTCAGGGCCGGGCCGCCGATGACGGCCTCGAGGCAGCCGGCGTTCCCACAGTGGCAGACGACCTCGTCGGCACCGGGCACGGGCACGTGCCCGATGGCACCCGCCAGTCCCCGCGACCCTCGGTAGAGGCGACCGTCCACCACGGCTGCGGCGCCGATGCCCGCCCCGCCGCCCAGATAGATCATGTGCTGGGACCGCCCCGCCAGCGGGTTGACCCGCCGCTCGCCGAGCGCCAGCAGGTTGACCCGGTCGTCCATCCACACCGGGGCCGACCACAGGGACACCAGCCGCTCGCGGATCGGATGTGGGCTCCACTCCGGCATCGTCGGCAGTGCGACCGGAGCTCCGTCGTCGAAACTGACCGGTTCCGGCATGCCGAGCGCAACCGACCGCAGCCCGCCGCGGACGCCGGCCTCGTCCAGGAGCGCGGCGCTCATGCTCTCCACCCGGGCGAGGACCGCCGCGGGGCCGTACGCGACGTCGATGTGCTCGTGCCTGGTGGCCAGCATCGTCCCGGCCAGGTCGGCGAGCCCGACCACCAGCTCGTGCGAGGCGATGTCGACGCCGAGGACGAAGCCCGCCTCCGCCCGCAGCCGTAGCCGTCGTGGCGCCCGGCCGCCGGTGGACACGCCGAGGCCGTCCGGCGCGAGCAGCCCCGCGGCCTCCAGCTCGGCGACCCGCCGGGCGATGATGCTGCGCCCGAGCCCCACCCGATCGACCAGCATGGGCTGGGTGATGCCCTCGTCGTCCCGGACGGCGTCCAGCACGGCGGCCAGCCCGGTGAAGCGCTCACTCGGCATGGAAGAACCTCACCCGTGCATCATCCCCGACGGCCGGATCGCCCTGCTCGGCGGACTGTTATAGACCGCCGTGATGCCGGGCATCACGCATTCGGTGTTCCCGGGCACCGTTGCCAGGACCGACCGTAGACGATGTGAACAGCGCCCCGGACATCCCGCCGCTCGACCGGACCGACCCGGAGAGCGCCATCGCCGCTGCCGCCAAGCGGTGCTCCAACTGGGGGCGCTGGGGCGACGACGACGTGCTCGGAACGCTGAACTTCCTGGACGCGGCTAAGCGCCGCGAAGGCGCGGCGCTCGTCCGCCGCGGGGTGACCTTCTCGCTCGCGCAGTCCTTCGACGGCAACGGCCCGCAGAAGGGCTGGCGCCGGCGGACCAACCCGGTGCACACCATGCTCGACACCGGCCTGGACGCCGAGCGCGGACAGGGTTTCCCGCACGGGCTGGGCGGCGCCGACGACGTGGTGTTCATGCC
>NZ_JBFAZH010001210.1:0-2284 GCF_040681735.1 Actinoplanes sp. NPDC051633
GCGTCGGTGGCGTACTCGCCGAGAGCGCGCAGCAGATGCTCGCGCTCGACCAGCTCCATCGGCCGAGTCTATCGACGGCGAGGGCGCTCCCCGGCCGGGGAGCGCCCTCGTCGTCAGCCGGTCGATCGGCGGATGGATCAGCCGACCTTGACCCAGACGTCGTCGAGCTTGCCGTGGAACTGGTCGTTGTCCTGGCCCACGCCCTTGCCGCCCAGGCTCAGCGGCTGCGTCGTCACCACCGACAGCGACTCCGGGATCGCCACGCTCGTCTTGACCTGGTCGTCGACCACGATCGCCAGGGTCGCGCCCGCGCGGCGGCACTCCAGGGTGTGCCACTCGCCGTCGGCGATCGAGTCACGGCTGCGCGCGAGGTGCACCGTCGTCTCGGTCTTGCCGCTCATCGTGCAGCTCGGCTTGCCCGACTCCCCGTCGACCTGCAGCTTGTACTGGCCGCCGCCGGCCGCGTACCCCTTCTGCAGGACGTTCTCGCCGCCACCGGCCTCGGCCGGGTCGAGCAGCACCGACGCGCCGTAGCGCAGCGGGCCCGCCGCCGGGTTGAGGTCGGGGGTGTCGGCCGACTGGAGTACGAGCTTCGGGCACGTCGCGCCGGCGCACTTCGCCGGGAAGGCCAGCGCCTGGCCGTTGCCGTGGGCGACCATCTTGACCGCGCCGCCGTTGCGGGTGACCGCGCGCAGCAGGTGCTTGTTGCCGGAGCCGTCGTCGAAGGTGCCGTCGGCGGTCGTGGAGTCGAAGTTGTACGACGCCACGTAGTCGCTCGCCGGCGCCGGGGTGTTCTCCGGGCGGGCGATGGCGAAGGAGGCGTACCGCTTGCGGGAGGCGGTGCCGATCGTGGTGAAGTCGCCGACCGCGCTCACCGTGCCGAGGGCCGTCGAGGAGGCCAGGGCGCGTACGCCGGCGACGCCGTTGGCCTGCGGCGCCCAGTCGAGCAGGTTGCCCTGGGCGTCGACCGCGGCCAGCTTCACACGCGGCACCGAGCCGTCGATGCACACGCCCTTCACGCCGTTGTTGGTGGTGGTGCACGCCTTGTCGAAGTGACCGCCGACGTAGGTGACGCCGTCCAGCACGGTGACCGCCTGGGCGTCGCCGTCGAACACGCGGGTCCAGCGGGTCGCGCCGGCCGCCGTGTACGCGATCGCCCGGCCGCCCTGGCCGCCGAGGGCCGCGTACACCCCGGAATCGTCGGCCGTCAGGCCGATCACCTGCGACACCGGCTTGGGCACGAACGTCTTGTCCAGCACGCCGGTCACGCCGTCGACCCGGGTGAGCCGCAGCATCGAGCTGGTGTTGTTGGTCCTGTGGAAAGCGCCGCCGAGGTAGACGCGGGTGCCGTGCACGGCGACGGCGTTGACCACGTCGTCGGTGGTCGGCGCCCACGCGTCCAGCGCGCCGGTCGCGAGGGTGAATGCGGCGACGTTCGCGCGCGCGACCCCGTCGATCGAGGTGACCCGCCCACCGACGTAGAGCTTGCCGTTGCCGGCCGCGAGGGCGTTGGGCTGGCCGACGACCGTGTGCTTGAGTGGGGTGAGCGCACCGCTGACGGCGTCCATGCCGGCCACCGAGTCGCGGGCCGTGCCGGAGATCTTGTCGAAGTCGCCGGCGGCGTAGACCGTGGTGCCGTCCACCGCGAGGGCGCGGACGTTGGCGTCGGCGGCCGGCGCCCAGGGCAGCAGAGTTCCGGTACGCGCGTCGAAGGCGGCGAGCCGCGTCCGGGCGACGGACTTGTTGTTGACCACGGCCGCGGTGAAGTTGCCGCCGACGTAGACGGTCTCGCCGCGGAGGGCGACCGCGTACACCGGGCCGTTGAACGACGGGGACGTGACCGGGTCGGACCCGACCACCTCGGCCAGCGCCGCACCACCGGCGGCCACCACCGCGGTGGCGACGCCGACCATCAGCAGTCGGCGAACCGCGGCCTTTGCACGAATTCGGGTTTTGAGCACGACGCACGGTAGCTTGCCCGTTTAGCGCAGTTCGCCCCGCACTGGTCCGTCGATCGGCCGGCAGAAAAGGCCGAACGGGCCGTCACCTCTCGGCAACGGCCCGCCCGCCGACCTCCGCCCGCAGGCTGTCGTCGCAGGCCATGCCTCGGGCGCGACAGCCGCGCCGCCGACCCGCTGTCCGTCCGGCGCCCGGTGCGGGTGGGCGCCGGCACGGCCCGCACGCCTGGCGAAAAGGGAAGCGCCGGCCGTCAGATTCCCCGGATCGAGGGACGGATCCGGGTGATCATGCCGTGACGGTGAAGGTTCTCGTCGCTCCGGTGAAC
>NZ_JBFAZH010001211.1:0-2283 GCF_040681735.1 Actinoplanes sp. NPDC051633
GTCCGCACCGTGCGCGGCCCGGCCGGGGCGGGAGGTGACCCATGTTCCGCATCGTGCCGGCACGCTTGCGTGCCCTGACCCATTCTCTGTTCACTGCGCCGGCTGTCCGCCGGGCCGTTCGGATCGCCGCGCATACCGTCACGGTCCTGTTGGTGCTGTCCGTGCCGGTCGCCGCCTCTGCGGACACCGGCGGCACCGCGACCCTCGCGGTGAACTCGCTGCCGCAGGTCATCGCGAACCTGCGGACCTGGCTGATCGGGATCCTGGCCGCGGTCGCCACCCTGTTCCTCGTTCTGGCCGGGGTGTATTGGGCCACTGCCGGCGGTGACCCGGCGCAGGTCGAGAAGGCCAAGGGTGCGCTGAAGAACGCGCTGGTCGGTTACGGCCTGGCCGTGCTCGCCCCGATCCTGCTGCAGGTTGTCCGCGGGATCGTCGGGGGCTGATCCGGTCATGGGTTTCATGCTGGATCAAATCCTTCACTGGTTCTCCGGGCTGCTCCTCGACTGCCTGGACACGCTGATCGGCGCGATCACCGGTGCGCTGCTGTACACCCCGGACGTCACGACGTTGCCGCAGGTGCAGGCGCTGACCGGCCGGGCGGTGTGGGTCGTCGACACCGCGTTCGTGCTGGTATTCGTCGCTGCCGGGGTCCTGTCGATGGTCGCCGGCGGCAGCGAACGCTCCCGCTACGAGATCAAAGACTTGCTGCCGCGGTGCGTGGTCGGGTTCGTCACCGCCCACTTCTCCCAGCTGATCGCCGGGACGATGATCCGGTTAGCGAACGCGGTCACCGCCGCGGTGATCGACAAGGACGCCGACGCCGGCGTGCTGCGAGCCATCCGGGACGACATGACGGCAGCGGAGGACGCCACCGGCGGGCTGCTGTTTCTGGTCTGCCTGGCGATGGTGCTGTTCCTGCTCGCCGCCACTGCCTGCTCGGTGATCGTGAGGTTCGCGATCGCGCTGGTGCTGACCGCCGGGGCCCCGCTGGCGCTGATGTTGCACGCGTTGCCGCAGACCGACCCGATCGCCCGCCTGTGGTGGCGCTCCTTTGCAGGCATGCTCGCCGTGCCGGTCTGCCAGGGGTTCGTGCTGTTCGCCGCGCAGTGGATGCTGCTCGACTCGGCGACCATGTTGCCGTCGCTCGGCCTGCCCGCCGCCGACCCGGGCGGGGTGCTGAACATCTTCGTCGTGATGGTGCTGCTGTGGACCACCGTCAAGGTTCCGTCACTGATGCGCCGATACGCCACCTCCGGCGCCCGCACCAGCAACGCCCTCGGCGCGGTCGTCCGCGTGGTCGTGGTGCAGCAGCTCACCCGCGGCCTGCGGCTGATGCGGGCGGTGCCCTGATGGGCCGCCGCAGCCACGCCGGAGAGCAAGTGGGTGAGCAGGTCAGAGCACGGATGCCGGCCGACGTCGACGCCCCGGACAAGGTTCTCTACGGGCTGACCTTCCGGCAACTGGCCATCCTGGCCGTCGCCGCCCTGGTCTTCTACGGCGGCTGGCAGACCTTGCATGACCTGCTGCCGATGCCGGTGCTGGCCGGCGCCGCCGTCGTGGGCGGCGGTCTGGTGTTCGGCCTCGCGGTCGGCCGCCGCGACGGCCTGCCCATGGACGTGTGGCTGCTCGCGGCGGTGCGGCACTCCCGCAGCCCGCACGCTTTGGCGGCCGCCGACACCACCGCTACCACACCCGACTGGGTTGACGCCCCGACCGGGACGGTCACGTTGCCGGCGCCGCTGAAGCTGCCGGCCGACGCCATCCGCGGTGACGGCGAGATCAGCCTGTCAGGTGCTCGCGCGGCGATGGTCGCCGCGACCAGCGTCAACCTCGCGCTGCGCACCGCTGACGAGCAGGCCGCGCTGATCGACACCTTCGGCCGCTGGCTCAATTCTCTGTCGACGCCGACCCAGATCGTCGTCTCCGCCCAGCCGGTCGACCTGCACTCCGCCGCTGACACCCTCGCTGCCTCGACCGGCCGGCTGCCGCACCCTGCACTCGCCGACGCCGCCGCCGACCATGCCGCGTTCCTGGCCGATCTCGCCGACCGCCGCGATCCGCTGCGCCGGCAGGTCCTGATCGTCACCCGCACCAACTCCGGCGAGCAGGGTGAGCATGCTGCCCGGCGCCGCGCCGACGACACCGCCCGGACGCTGTCCGGGCTCGGGGTCACCACCCGCGCCCTGGACGGGCACGCCGCCACCGCCGCACTCGCCGCCGCAGCCGACCCGTACCGGCCGCCGCGCCCCGGTGGCCTGGCGGCCCCCGACACCGTCATCACCG
>NZ_JBFAZH010001212.1:0-2283 GCF_040681735.1 Actinoplanes sp. NPDC051633
GGGTCGATCTGGGCGGCCAGGGTGATCCGGTGCCCGGCGCGGCCGGCGACTACGAACCGGACAGCATCGTGGTGCTGACCGACGGCTCGAACACCACCGGCGTCGAGCCCGCGGTCGCCGCCGAGCAGGCCGCCGCCCGGCGCCTGCGGGTCTACACGATCGGCTTCGGCACCACCGAGCCCGCCCAGATGATGTGCACGGCCGACCAGGTCAGCGGGGACTCGCTCTTCGGGCCGGGCTCGCGCGGCGGCGGCTTCGGCGGGTTCGGCGGCGGCCGCAACCGCGAGATCGACGAGCAGGCGCTGACCGAGGTCGCCGACATCACCGGCGGGCGCTACTTCAAGGCCGAGGACGCCGACCAGCTCAGCGACGTCTTCGCCGACCTGCCGCGGGAGTTCGGGGTGCGCCGGCAGGACGTGGAGATCACCGTCTGGTTCGTGCTGGCCGGCGTGCTGCTCGCCTTCGCCGGCGCCGGTCTGGCCCTGTGGTGGAACCGCGCCCCCGTCACCCGGCCCGCGCGGGGCTGAGGACCACCACCGGCGTCTCCCGGCCGCGGTGTGCCGTGAAGGCCTGCAGGTCGCCGTACCCGAGGTAGTCGTGGAAGAGCGCCCAGAGCCGGTCCCGCTCCGCGCCGCCGGCCTCGTGCGCCTGCACCGCGCGGCTCCCGCCGGCGAGGTCCACGGCCGCCACGGGGTGGGCGCGCAGGTTGAGCAACCAGGCGGGATCGGCGGGATGCCAGCCGTTCATGGCGAGCGTGACGAGACGATCGCCGTCCTCGATGTAGTTGAGCACGACCGCGCGTTCGCTGCCGGAGCGCCGGCCGGTGGTGCGCAGGCGCATCGTGCCGCAGCGCCGGTCCGCGGTGGGAAGACCCAGGCCGATGCGGTTGCCGGTGATCCGCAGCAGTGCGCGATGGGCCGCCCAGATGAGTCGGATGATCCGCCGTGGCGGAAGTGTGGTGTGCCGGTCGCGGCTGATCAGCGGCTCTGTCATGGCGACATCCCTCGGCTTGTTCCTACGCTGTAGGTCTACGCTGTAGAGCGTAGCCGCCCGGGCCACCGCCGACAAGTAGGATCATCGGGTGCCACGACGTTCCGCCGACCGCGTCACCACCCGTGCCTCAGCCCGTGCCTCAGCGCGACTGAGCCGGGAGGGGATCGTCGCCGCGGCGATCGCGCTCGCCGACGGCGAGGGCCTCGACGTCCTCAGCATGCGCCGCCTGGCCCAGCAGCTCGACGTCGACGCGATGTCGATCTACTACCACCTGCACGACAAGGGCGCCCTGCTCGACGCCATGGCCGACGCCGTGGTGGCCGAGATCGAGCAGGACCCGGCCGCCACAGTGTCGGGTGAGCCGTGGACGGCCGCACTCCGCTCGTTGATCATGGCGGCGCGCCGCGCCATGCTGCGCCACCGGTGGGCCGCCACCCTGCTCGCCGGCCGGCGGTCACCCACCCCCGCGTCCCTGCGGCACATCGAGCGGGCGCTGTCCGTGCTGCGCGGCGGCGGCTGCTCGGTCGATCTCAGCCATCACGCGCTGCACCTGTTCGGCAGCAGGCTTCTCGGGTTCAGCCAGGACCTCTTCGACGACTCCCCCGCCGTCCGGCCGACTCCGGCGGAGGCCGCGGCTCAGGCCGCCGCGCTGGCGCGGGACCACCCGCACGTCGCCGAGCTGGCCGCCGCGGTCACCCATGAGGGCGCGCTCGGCGGCTGCGACGACGACCGCGAGTTCGAGTTCGCGCTCGACATCCTCCTCGACGGCCTCGAACGACGCCGGAGATCAGACGCCGGCCGCACCTGATCGGCCGACTGAACCGGACGGTATACCCGGATTCACATTTTCTAATACACAAGCCTTTGAAGGTTCCGATGTGGGAGCGCTTCCATCACAGGCTCGTAATGGGAATGCATTGATCTCTTGACGCGGTGGACCGCGAGTGTGAACTTGGTCTCAAGCCTCGCGCAGCCCCGGACCCCCGTACCCGACTCCTCCCCCTCATGACGGCTGAGCAGGCGATCCCCTCCTCATTTCGGACATGGAGTAGTCCTGCCCCCTTTCTCACCGCAACCGCGGCACCTCTCACGCAAGGGGAAACGATGACAAACGATCGCGACGACTCACCCGCCGACGCGGGGAACGCTTGGCTTGCCAGCCGGCGAAGCTTTCTCACCCTCGGCGGCCTCGCCATCGGCGGCGCCGTCCTGGGAGGCGCGGCGGGCTGCGGAACGGCACAGACCGGCAACAAGAGCAGCACCGAGGGCAAGGGCCGGGCCGGCGCAGCC
>NZ_JBFAZH010001213.1:0-2281 GCF_040681735.1 Actinoplanes sp. NPDC051633
GACGAGCGAGACGGCGCGGCACGCCGGGCACGCCGACATCATCCGGGAGCAGCTCGACGGCACCACCGGCCGCTGAGGTCAGCCGGGCCGGTCGGCCTGCAGCAGCACGCAGCCGTGGGCGGGCAGGTCCGCGACCAGCGCGCCCGACTCGATGGGCAGCGGGTCGCCGGTCCACAGGTCGGTGAGCCCGGCCGCGCCGCGCAGGCCCAGGTCGGCGAGCGGCACCCGTACCCTCTGGGGCTGGTCCTCGATGTTGAACAGGCCGGCGTAGCCGGGCTCCGCGACCCACCCGATCAGGCCGTGGTCGCGCAGCACCTCGCGGTTGCCGCGGCTGTGCCTGAGCAGGCCGAGCACCGCGTCGTTGGTCAGCAGCGCGATGGTGGCCTCGTCGGAGGTCGGCAGGTCGCCGCCGACCATCAGCGGTGACCGGGCGATGCACCACAGCGACATCAGCGTGCGCTGTTCGTCGGGCGTGAGGCGGGAGTGCCGGTCCTCCCCTCGCTCGGCGCGGATGCCGATGTGGCCCAGCGGCAGCATGTCGGCGTCCGGCCAGGCGCCGGGCCGGATGAACGGCGCCCATCGGGCGAGCCGCGCGAACTGCTCGTAGACGTCCGCCCAGCGATCCCAGAGGTCGTCGGAGATCCGCCACATCGTGGCGTTGTCGCGCAGATGGCCGAGGTGCTCGGTGGAGAGGCCGCGACCGGGTGACAGGCTCAGCTGCATGGGCCGCCCGGCGGAACGCAGGCCGGCGGCGAAGGCGGAGATCTCCCCTTCGTGGTACGGCCACAGCATGTCGTCGGCCTTCACGAAGTCGACGCCCCACCCGGCGAACAGCTGCCCGATCGAGTCGTAGTACGCCTGCGCGCCGGGGTGGCCGAGGTCGAGCCCGTAGTTGTCGGTGTTCCACGGGCAGGTCGCGGTGCGGTCGGCGACGTCGGCCGCCGAGTACGACGTGCCGAGGACCGGGAGCTCGCGCTCGACGGCCAGGCGCGGTATCCCCCGCATGATGTGCAGGCCGAAGCGCAGACCGAGGCCGTGGATGCGATCGGCCAGCGCGTGGAACCCGGAGGGGAACCGCGCGCTGGACGGGTCCGGTCGCCCGTACCCGTCCAGCGATAGCGGCGCGGCGTCGTTGTAGCCGCCGGCCCGTGCGGTGGGATCGTGCCATTGGATGTCGACGACCACGGTGTCCCAGCCGTGCGGCAGCATCCGCCGCGCCATGAACTCCGCGTTGGCCAGCACCTCGGCCTCGGTCACCGAGGTGCCGTAGCAGTCCCAGCTGTTCCACCCCATCGGTGGAGTTGGCTCAGGCGATTCCACAACTCCCATTGTTGAGCGTGAACGCGGACGGTGCAGTGAAGCCGCCCCGGTGGGTGCCCTGGAAGCCGAACGAGACGCTGCCGCCGGCCGGGATGGCCGCGTTCCAGGAGATGTTGCGCGCGGTCAGCGCCCCGCTCGTCCCGGAGAGGGTGGCGTTCCACGAGTTGGTCACCGTCTGGCCGGACGGCAGGGTGAAGCCGAGCGTCCAGCCGTTGATCGGTGTGCCGCCGGTGTTGGTCACGGTCACGTTGGCGACGAAGCCGTCGCTCCACGAGTCGGCCGCGTACTTCACCCGGCAGGACGCGGGCTGCGGCCCGGGACCGGGACCCGGGCCGGGCGTCCCGCCGCCGGCGTTGACCGCGAGCGAGAAGTCGGTGACGGCCAGCCCGGCGCCGCCGATCCACGGCTCGAACCCGGCCTGCACGCTGGTCAGATACCACTGGTTGGTGATCGCGCCGCGGGTGCGGACGTCGTTGATGAACTCCAGGACGTTGAACGACCAGCTCGTGATGGCCGAGGGCGCCACGTAGGAGATCACGTTGTTCTGCCCGTTGGAGCCCTGCCACACCTGCCAGGTCCGGCCGCCGATGGTGGTGTTGCCGACCGGCGAGCCGATCGGCTGGATCGAGCCCTGCCGGTTGAACCAGATCATGATCTCCATGGCGCTGACGCCGTCGGTCTTCGGCGTCGGGTCCAGCCAGATGTCGTACGCCGCGTCGTACGTCGCGCCGCTCACGTACCGGTAGCCGACGGTGCTGGTCAGGCTGCTGATCTCGCTGACCCGCAGCGGCAGGCGGGTGCCGGGCGAGCAGTTCGCGTAGTGGCACCCGTCGTACACGGCGGGGTACGAGACGGGCGCGCCGCTGGTGTTGCCCACACCCTGCTGGCTGGTGATCTCGAAGCCGCGGTCGGTGACGTTGATGCACTGCTCGGCTGAGCTGCCCCAGCGGTTGTTCATGAC
>NZ_JBFAZH010001214.1:0-2278 GCF_040681735.1 Actinoplanes sp. NPDC051633
ATAATTACTAGCTAGGTTCCCTTTCTTTGGGTTTTCATAAATTCATTTACTGGCTTCTTTATTTACAATACTTCGTATTGTTGACTCGCATTCTTAGGAGGCCTCACGGTCGGCGGCCACCGCGACCGCTGCCGCGCAGCGCGCCCAGTCCGACGCCGCCGCGGCGTTCCGGGCCAAGCGCGACGCCCGCGCGTCCGCACAGGCCGCCGGCGCCGACGCCGAGGCGGCGGCTCGCGCCGCCAAGGAGGCCGCGGACATCTACACCCAGCGGCTGAAGCAGGCCGAGCTCGATCGGCGCAGCACCGCGCCGGGCAGCGGGCCCGGCGGTGACGGCACCGCGGCGGACAACCACAAGACGTGGGGCTGTCTGTCGCTCGACCCGGCGAACCTGTCCAAGGAGTGCCTGACGGTCTTCAAGGACTTCGCCGACGCGCTGATCAACCCGGCGAAGTGCAACACGCCGGCCAACAAGGGCACCACCGGCTGCGCGATGCTCGGCGACCTCAAGGAGTTCGTCAAGGAGAACGGCGACATCCTCCTGGACATCCTGCAGTTCACGCTGATGGCCTGCGGCCTGATCCCCGGCGCCGGGGAGGTCTGCGACGGCATCGACGCCGCGGTCTCCTTCGGCCGGGGCGATGTGATCGGCGGCCTGCTCTCGCTGGGCTCGGCCATCCCGATCGCGGGCTGGCTGGCCACCGGCGCCAAGGCGTGGAAGAACTCCGACCGCTTCCGCAACGTCATGAACATCATCGACAAGCTGAAGGCCGCCAAGGGTGGCTGCCCCACAAAGCAGAACAGCTTCGTGGCCGGCACCCGGGTGCTGCTTTCCGGCGGCCGGACCGCGGACATCGAGGATGTTCAGGTCGGTGACGTGGTGATGGCGACCGACCCGGAGGGTCGCCGCAGCGCGGGACGGCCGGTGACCGCGCTGATCCGCGGTTCGGGCGTGAAGCGTCTGGTGGACATCGCCGTCGACGACGACGGCAAGGCCGCGACCCCGCCGGCGGTCATCACGGCGACCGAGGGCCACCCGTTCTGGGTGCCGGCCCGCGGCGAGTGGGTGAAGGCGGGCTCCCTGGCCGCCGGATCTGCGGTGCTGACCGGGGCCGGTAAGCGCGCGGCGATCACCTCGGTGTCCGAGCGCACCCGGACGACGACCGTGTACAACCTGTCGGTCGCCGGCATCCACACGTTCTATGTGATGGCCGGCAAGGCGCCGGTGCTGGTGCACAACAGCGGGCCGTTCTGCGGGATCCCGTTCGGCAGGGCGGCGGGCACCGACGAGTTCCACGCGTCCGGCTACTCGCTGGACGAGATGGTGCAGTTCGTCTTCGGGCACACCGGTGGCGGCAACCCCGCCATGGGACGGCCGACGTCCGCCGAGGTCGAAGATGTGCTGCGCAGCGTCGGCCCGCAGCAGATCCCCGGTCAGAACTCGGCGGTGATGATCAGGTGCAACGTGCGGGTGATCATCAACTACTCCATGCCGTGGCGAAGCACCGCGAACTACATTCGGTGACCAGATGACAGATCCGGTGGAGTGGCTCGGCCGATGGGTGGACGAGGCTGACCGTGCGCGCCTCGACGAGGCCTCGGTCACCCTGACCCCGAGCCGCACCATCGGCCTGGCCGGCGCGGTGATCGGCTGGCGGGCGCACATCGCCAAGATCGATGCCGATCTCGACAAGGCGCCCGACGACCGATCGGTGTGGGGCGCGCACGATCTCGTCGCGGCGGTCATCCTCCGCGACATCGTGGCGGAGACCGCCCGCCTGGCCGACCCCACACTGCTGACCCGGATCGAGCCGGCGATCGCCGAGGTCGACGAGTGGTTCCGGCGCATCACCGAGCCCGACGACGACGGTTGCGTGGAAAGGGCGGACGGCCGCCGGGTGAAGGGCCGCGACTGGTGGTGGCACCGCATCCCGACCCGCGGCCCGATCCGCGAGGAGCTACACGACGACTGGGGCCACGGGTTATCCACAGGTCCCTGAGCCCGGGACGGCCCAGCCGGTTACGGTGGTCGCAGACCCACCTGCCAGAGGGGATGCGCACCGTGACCGAGATCCTGTCCGACGAGGCCGTCGCGTTCGTGACCGATCTGACCAGGCGGTTCCGGCCGCGCCGCAACGAGCTGCTGGCCGCCCGGGCGCAGCGCCGCGCCGCGATCGCCGCCGGCGCGTCGCTGGACTTCCTGCCGGAGACCGCCGACATCCGCGCCGGCGACTGGACCGTCCCGGCCGCCCCGGCGGATCTGACGGACCGCCGCGTCGAG
>NZ_JBFAZH010001215.1:0-2275 GCF_040681735.1 Actinoplanes sp. NPDC051633
TTTTACCCTTGAATTAGTACAGAGGTGTAATTTCGTAACTGCCATTGAAATAGACCATAAATTATGCAAAACTACAGAAAATAAACTTGTTGATCACGATAATTTCCAAAGAGCCGACGGGTCGGCCCGGCCGTCGATCGACATCTGAGTCGTGCCGTGGTCCATCTCGTTGATCGTGGCGGCGCCGGTGAAGACGGGCTCGCCGGCCCGGTCGCCCGCGTCGGCGGCGAAGTAGCCGTGCGATCCCCAGTAGCTCGCGGAAGGCTCGGCGACGCGGTAGACGCCGACCACGGTGAGCGGCTTGGGCGCACCCTTCGGCAGGAAGACCGGGCGGCGCGGGTCCTCGCTGAACTCGGCGTAGGTCAGCGTGATCGGGTCGCCGGGCGCGAGGGAGAGCCGGCGGGCGGCCTGCTCGCCGATCACCACGTCACCCTCGGCGATCAGGCACCGGCCGCGGGTGATCGCCAGGTGCGCGCACACGTTCTGCCGGTACGTGAGGCGCGACCGGACCGTCGCGTCGCGTTCGATCCCGATGGTGGGGTATTCGGCGGCGTACACGTAGTCGAAGCCCGGCAGGTCCGCCAGGGCCGAGCCGATCTCGCCGAACGTGATGTCGCTGCCGCCGGCCTCCGGATCGGTCTCGTCGTCGGTGGCCCTGATCTCGAAACCCAGCTCGTCGGGCAGCGCGGTGGCCACCTGGCCGGCCGCGACCGCCCGGTCCGCGGCCCGCAGATAGGCCGGGGCGGCGACCGCCGCCGCCACCGCGAACAGCGAGAGCAGCGCCAGCGTGACCGCCTGGCCGCGCCGGGTCCACAGCATGGCGAGGACGAGGGGGATCATCGCGCACCCCCGCGGAGCCGCCGGATCAGCGGCAGCACCGCGAACGCGGTCGTCGCCGCGAGCAGGACGAAGGCGACGAGTCCGGCCGACGCCAGCGCCGGCAGGCCGAGCGCACCGGGCGGCTCGATCTCCCGCCAGGCGTCGGTGAACGGCGGCACGACCACCCCGGCCAGCGGCCGCGCGACCGCCGCGGCCAGCAGCCCACCGGCGACGGCGGCCACCACCAGCACGCTGAGGCCCAGGTAACCGGCCGCGACCGCGTCCCGCCGGGCCAGTCCCTGCAGCCGCAGCGCCGCGAGCTGCTCGGTCTGCGCGCTCCGGTCCACCGCCGCCGCGACCGCGGCCGCGGCGGCCGCGACCAGCAGCCCGGCCAGCGCGGCGAGCAGCGCGAAGCGGGCGGCCACCGCCGGGCCCTGCCGGTCGAGCCGGTCCGACCGGGCGGCGGCCGACTCGTCGGCGGACACGGTGAGACCCGCCCCGGTCAACCGGTCCACGATGGACGAACCGGCGTTCGGCGCGAGCCACACCTGGTAGGACCCGCCCAGGTTGGTCTCGGCCGAGACCCGGCGCGCGGATTCGAGGTCGGTGAGGATGCCGGCGCCGCCGAGGACCGGCAGGACGCCGGGGGTGCCGATCACTCGGATCGGGGTGAGCCCGTTGCCGAAGGACAGCACGCCCGGGTCGGTGAAGCGCCACTCCTCGGGCTGCGGACCCGCCATCACCACCGGCAGCGGCAGCGGCGCGTCCACCACGTACGCCTCGGTGCCGGGAGAGGCCCCCGGATCCGCCGACCGTTCCGCGGCCAGGGTCAGCGCGCCGTCGCGGGCGGAGACCTCGGCGGCCATGCCCGCGATGTCGGAGCGCCACAGCCCGATGTCGCCGAGCTGCTCCACGCCCAGCAGGGTTGCGCCGCCCTGTGCTCCGCCCTGGGTGAGGCCGGTGACCGTGAGGGCGCTGTCCATCGTGGCCGGTTCGCCGAGGCCCAGGCGCACCAGGCGGCAGCCCTGCGCACACCCCCGGACCGGCGCGGCGGCGGTGTGCTCGCCGCGCCCGAACGGGCCGAAGGTCACCGGCACCGGCGCGCCGGTGGTCTCGTTCTGCAGCGTCACCACCAGCGACGCCGTGGTCCGGCGGTCGTTGCGCAGCCGCAGGGTCAGCGAGTCGCCGGTGACCGGTGGCGGGGCGGGCGACCGGCCGACGGAGGCGACCGCGCGGGACAGGGCCGCGGCCGGGCCGTACTCCGGCCGCCAGCTCGCCACCGCGGCCAGCCGGGAGCTGTCCACCGCCAGCACCGGCGGATCGCTCCCCCGATCGACCACCGCGGCCATCGCCGACCGGCCACCCGGGTCGGCGGTGCGGACCGCGTGCAGCAGCGCTGTCCGGCTGGGCGCCTGCACCGTGAGCACCCGCTGGGCGCCCAGCTCGACGGCGCTGC
>NZ_JBFAZH010001216.1:0-2275 GCF_040681735.1 Actinoplanes sp. NPDC051633
GACCTCGACGGTGGTGCCGGCCAGCACCCGGGCCGTGACGTCGTAGCCACTGCCCGGCGGATTGGGCACCATGATCCGGATGCGTTCGGGTGGCGCGGCGCAGCCACTCAGGGCCGCCAGGGCCAGGAGGGTTCGCCGGCGCATGTCTGGAGCCAAGACCCTTCCGCCCGGCGGCGCAAGCAGACACCATGAGGCATGCGTCAACGGCTGTCGCTGGCCGGCCAGTTGCTCGTGGTGCAACTGGCCATCGTGCTGCTCGTCGTGTGCGCGGTGGCGGCCGTTTCCCTTGCCGAGGCCGACGCCGCCTTCCGCCGGACCGAGGGGGAGCGGCTGCGCTCGGTGGGCGAGAACGCGGCGATCAACCGTACCGTCCGACTGGGTCTTGGGAATCCGCTCGGCCGGGACGCTCTCGAAACCGTGGCGGAGAGTGCGCGCGCGGTTTCCGGCGCCTCCTATGTGGTGATCGCGGATGCCGGCGGCACGCTCGTGACCGGGCCCGACGCCGGTCGGCCCGCGACGTTGGGCGCCAGCACGGGACTGTCCGGGCGGTCGTGGGTCGGTGTGCTGGACACGGGTACGAAGGCGCTGGTCGCGCACGTGCCGGTGCTGGACGAGGAGGACGGGCGGTTCATCGGGCTGATCATCGTCGGGCGCACGTATCCGACGCTGGTCGGTCAGCTCGGATCCGCGGTGCCCAACCTGTTGATCTACCTGGTGCTCGGCGCCGTCGTCGGGGTCGGCGGGTCGCTGCTGCTGAGCCGCCGGGTCAAGCGGCAGACGCTCGGCATGGAGCCGCGGGAGATCTCCGGGCTGGTCGAGCACCGCGAGGCGATGCTGCACGGCATCAAGGAGGGCGTGATCGGCACCGACTCGGCCGACCGCGTGACGCTGGTCAACGACGAGGCGATCCGGCTGCTCGGGCTGCGCGCCGATGCGGTCGGCCGCGCGCTGCCGGAGCTGGGCCTCGATCCGGCGCTGCTGGACGTGCTCACCGGGCGCTCGGCGGGCGTCGACCAGGTGGTGCTCAACGACGACCGCGTGGTGGTGCTCAACCGGCAACCGGTGGTGATGCGCGGGCGCGACGTCGGCTCGGTGACCACCCTGCGCGATCGCACCGAGCTCACCGCGCTGCGCCGGGAGCTCGACGTCAGCCGGCACACCACCGACACGCTGCGAGCGCAGGCGCACGAGTTCGTGAACCGGCTGCACACCATCGCCGGCCTGGTCGAGCTGGGGGAGCACGACGAGGTCGTCCGCTACATCACCCGGACCAGCGAGTTGCACGAGAGCCTGGACCGCGAGGTGACCCGCGTGGTGCGCGACCCGGCGCTGGCGGCGCTGCTGATCGCGAAGGCGAGCCAGGCCGCGGAGCAGAACGTCACGCTGACCATCGGCCCGGACACCGACCTGCCGCCGGTCGGCGACCGGCTGGCCGCCGATCTGGTGACGGTGGTGGGCAATCTGGTCGACAACGCGTTCGACGCGGTGGGTGCGGGCGGTGAGATCGAGGTTTCGGTACGCGCGGAGGATGACGACGTCGTGGTGACCGTGACGGACAGCGGCCCGGGGGTGGATCCGGCGCTCGCCGAGCGGGTGTTCCAGCAGGGCTACAGCACGAAGGGTGAGACCGACGGCCATCACGGCCTCGGGCTCGCCCTGATCCGGCTGATCTGCGGCGGCCGCGTGTCGGTGGACGGGTCGACGTTCACGGCCCGGCTGCAGAGGACGAAGGAGACGGTCGAGTGATTCGTGTCCTGGTGGTGGACGACGACTTCATGGTCGCCAAGGTGCACCGCGGCTTCGTCGACCGGGTGCCCGGCTTCACCACGATCGGCGTCGCGCACACCGGGGCGGACGCGCTGGCCATGGCGGGCGACGCCGACCTGCTGCTGCTCGACATCTACCTGCCGGACATCACGGGACTCGAGGTTCTGCGGCAGCTGCGCGAGCGCCCGACGAGCCCGGACGTGCTCGCGGTCACGGCGGCCCGCGACGTCGCCACGGTGAAGAGCGCGCTGCACGGCGGGGTGGTGCACTACGTGCTGAAGCCGTTCACCTTCGATGTGCTGCGCGATCGCCTGGAGAGATATGCGGCCGCGGTCGGCCGGCTCAACACCGACGACCTGGCACAGTCCGATGTGGACGAGCTGTTCACCGCTCTGCGCGCGAAGCGGCCGGCACTGCCCAAAGGGCTGACCGCGGACACCTCGGCGCTGATCGCCGCGGCCATGCGGTCCTGCGACGGCGACCTGTCCGCGGCCGAGTGCGCCGAGCG
>NZ_JBFAZH010001217.1:0-2275 GCF_040681735.1 Actinoplanes sp. NPDC051633
CCCGTGGTCCATCAGCTCGAGGTAGTAGTGGTCCTTGCCGAAGATGTCCTGATACTGCCCCGCGACCTTGATCGCCTCGTCGAACTGGCCCAGCCGCAGCCGGGTCTGCACCGCGCCGGACGGGCAGCCGGTGGTGGCCATGATGCCCTCGGCGTGCTCGGCGATGATCTCCATGTCCATCCGCGGCCACTTGACGTAGTGACCCTCCATGGACCCGCGCGAGTTGAGCCGGAAGAGGTTGCGCAGACCCTGGGCGTCGCGCGCCCACATCGTCTTGTGGGTGATCGCGCCGTTGCCGGAGATGTCGTCCGACTTCTGCTCCGGACGGCCCCACTTGACCCTGGCCTTGTGCAGCCGGGACTCCGGCGCCACGTAGGCCTCCACGCCGATCACCGGGGTCAGCCCGGCGGCGGTGGCCTGCTTGTAGAAGTCGTACGCCCCGTGCATGTTGCCGTGATCGGTGATCGCGACCGCGGGCATGCCCATGCGGGCGGCCTCGGCGGTCAGCTCCTTGAGCCGGGCAGCGCCGTCGAGCATCGAATACTCGGTGTGCACGTGGAGGTGCACGAACGAGTCGGACACCCGGGACCCCCTCTCCCTGCGGCCGGATCAAGCGTCCCGACTCTAGTCCGGCCCCCCGACAACACGCGGGCGACACCCGGGCCTATTCGGCGAACGGCTCGATCATCATCGCCGCCGCCTTGAGCCACGCGGCCCGGGTCTCCGGCTGCAGATCCGCGTACTCGATCGACGACCCCACCTCGAGGGACGGGTCATAAGGAACAACGGCGACACCACGGGTACGCGACGCGAAGTGCTTCGTCAGATCGGCCAGCAGCGGCATCTCGCCGGCCGACGGGCAGGAGATCAACGTCACGGCGTTCTGGACCAGGTCCTCGCGGCCCGTCTCGGTCAGCAGATCGAGCATCCAGTCCGCGGTGAACGCCGCATCCTCGCGCGGCACCGTGGTGATCACCAGCTGGTCGGCCGCCGCCATCACGGTCCGCCAGTTCACGCTCTCGACGTTGTTGCCCGTGTCCACACAGATCACGTCATGGGTGCGCCGCAGCAGGTCCATCACCCGGCGCACGGTGTGCTGGTCGAGCCGCTGGGCGAACCGCGGATTCTCCTCACCGGCCAGCACGTCGTACGACCCGTCGGAGGCGTGCCGCAGATAGCCGTCCAGCTCCTGATGCAGCTCGTCGCCGTGCAGGTTCTCGATCTGCATCAGGTCGGCGAGCAGATGCCTTATGGTCCGGGCGTGCCGCGCGCTGCCCGCCCGCAGCCCGAGGGTGCCGCGCAGCTCGTTGTCGTCCCACGCCAGCACCCCGCGCCCGCGGACGCTGCCGATGGTGGCCGCGGCCAGCACCGTGGCCGTGGTCTTGTGCACGCCGCCCTTGGGGTTGGCGAAGGCCAGCACCCGCGGCGTACCCAGCTTGCGGCGCAGGACCTGGACCGCGCGGTCGGAATCCGCCTCGGTGCGCGGCTGCCGCCACTCGATCCTCGCCGGAGCGGGCGAGGCCGGCGCCGACGGCGGGCGCACGGCGGCCGAGCCGACCGACGCGGCCGCGCGGTACTGCGCAGGCGGAAAGGCGGGCTGGCCCGTCGGGAAGGCCGGCCGGGCCGGCGGAGGACCGGGCTGGGCCGGTGGGCCCGGCGGGAGGGCGGCCGGCGCGCGGGCCGTGCCGGGGTTGAAGAACGTGTGCGGCTGCTCCAGCTCGGGCCGGTTGTGCAGGGCCCGGCGAGGCTCCAGCGGGTTCACCGGCCGCTGCAACGGGTCGTCGTGCACCGGCGGGCGATGCTCGATCGGGTGAGCCGGACGCCGCTCCAGCGGGTTCAGCGGCCGGCGCTCGGGCAGCGGCGTGGGCGGCGTGGGCGGCTCGGCCGGGCGGGCGGTCTCGGGCAGCCAGGAGCGGCGGTCCAGCGGACGCGTCGGCAACGGCTGCGGTGGCTGAGCCGGCGACAGGGGAAGCGACAGGCCGGACGGCGCGCGTGGCGGCTCTAGGCGCGGCTCAAGGCGCGGCTCGACGGGCGGCTCAAACGGCGGCTCGAGGGACCGCTCGTGCCGGTCGGCGTCCTCGGCCTCGTCGGAGACCCGGCCGCCGTGCCGGGCGCGGTCGAGCAGGGCGCGCCAGCGAGACCCGGTGTCCGCAGGCCGGCCCCAGCCGGACTCGGTCCCGTCCACGGCTCGTCCTCCCTGCGTCTCTCGATCGTTTCGGGCCACGGCGTCGCCCCGCAACAGGCTACGGATCCCGCACCGTCCAGGGCCACTCCC
>NZ_JBFAZH010001218.1:0-2270 GCF_040681735.1 Actinoplanes sp. NPDC051633
GCGATGCAGCCGACGATCCGGCAGTCACTCGACCGTGACGGCAAGCCCTTCGGCGTGCCGACCGGGGCGCACCGCAGCAACGTGTTGTGGTTCAACATCGGCCTGCTCGAGAAGGCCGGTGTCACGCCGCCGGCCGGCGACTACACGCTCACCGGGTTCCTGGCCGACCTGAAGAAGGTCGAGGCCTCCGGAGCGACCGCCCTCTGCCTGGGCGCCAAGGACCCGTTCACCACCGTCGAACTGTTCGAGAACACCCTGCTCAGCACGATCGGCACCGCCGGCTGGAAAGACATGGCGGCCGACCGGCTCGACTGGCGCGGCGCCAAGGTGCGCACCGCGCTGCGGGCCTTCGGCGACATGCTGACCTACGCCGACCCCGACGCGAGCGGGCTGTCCTGGGACGCCGCGGCCAAGAAGCTCGCCACGGGCGGCTGCGCCTTCGCATCCGTCAACGACTCGGCGTACGGGGAACTGGTCGCGGCCGGCGCGCGCGAGGGAGCGGACTTCGGCGCCGCCGCCTTCCCCGGCACCGGCGACAGCTTCCTCGCCGTCGTCGACGTCTTCGTCGCCGCCACCAGGGCCGAGAACGCCAAGAACGCTCTGGGATTCCTGAGCGGCATCAGCACACCGGCGACTCAGATCGCCTTCAACAAGGCCAAGGGATCCGTGCCGGTGCTGCGCAACGTCGACGTCTCCGCACTGCCCCCTTACCAGCAGCAGTCCTCGAAGGCGCTCTGGGCGTCGCCGGTGCTGCTGTCCGTGGCGCACGGCGAGGCGATGAGCCCCGCCTTCCAGGAGGGCTTCTACGACGCCGTCTCGACCTACGTCCGCACCAGAAACCCCGGCGCCTTCGCCGACGATCTGCAGAACGCCGTCGCGAACGACCGCATCCCGCAACGCTGAAACGCTGGAGCCGGCAGCCCTCCGCACGGGTAGGATGACGATATTCCGGAATCGACGACATCCCGCTTCGAGGGTGCCCGCCACACCGGCTCACGTTCGTTCCTCGCCGAGACGCCGAGCCACCCGATCGATCGGATCGGTGACCGGGCCGCGAGGGACCTCGATGAAGGAGCGACCATGGCCGGCAAGTCCCCTCGGAAATCCGATGCGAAGAAGCAGGGCAAGACCCTGAAGGAGAAGCAGGCCGCGAAGAAGCTGAACAAGGCCAAGGCGAGGGAGTCGTCACACATTCCCCCGACAGGTCACTGAGCGGCGGTCGCGGTGAGTGTGCATCTGTCCCAGGCGGGCGGCGGAGCGCTGCGGCGGGTGGTGCTCAGCTGCGACGTCGCGGGATGCTCGATCCAGGTGGAGCCGGCGGCCATCGAGGCGTGGCGCAGTGACACCGACGCCCGCTCCTGGGCTCGTGACCACGCCGCCGGCTGGGCGGCCGATCCGATCCGGCAGACCGACTACTGCCCCGAGCACGCCTTGTCCGTCACGGCGTTGGCCAACGGCGTCGCCGCGCCACGCCCGACGGCGACCGTCCGCGATCGCGCGGGCAACCCGCTCAACCGCGACGAGTACGCCGAGCGGCTGCGGGAACGCCTCGCCGACAAGGGATTCCAGAGCGGACACGACGTGGTGGTGACCGCGGCTCAGGCCACGGTCACCGCCCGGCTCCTCGACGAGCTGGCCGGGGTCTACCGCGACGAAAGCCTCGGACTGCTCGCTCGCGAGCTGGCCGCGCTGCTCGACACCAGATCCGGCCACCGCGGCTGACGACCGCGACGCACCCGCTCACCGCCGGCGGCCGGCCTCCGCTGTCATCAGAGCGTTCAGCACCGGGTACGCGAGACCGCCCGCAGCCGCGTCGTAGGTGCCGTGCGTGCCGAGTTCCGCCGCCGCACGTGCCGCGACGGCGTACGCGGCCTGCGCGACGGCCGAGCCGAGGCTGATCCGGACGACACCGGCCGCCGCCAGCTCCACCACACCCGGCGCGCCGGGCCCCGCCATGACCGCCACCGGCAGCGGCCCGCCGGCCAGCTCGGCCACGGCGTCCGGATCGACCAGGCCGGGTACGAACAAACTGTCCGCGCCGGCCGCCGCGTACGCTTCCGAGCGCTCCAGCACGGCCCGGACACGGCCCTCGGCCGGGCCGGCTCCGGCGAGGAAGACGTCGGTCCGCGCGTTGATCCACAGTGGGATGCCGAGGCGGTGGGCCGCGGCGCGGGCCGCGGCGAGCCGATCGGCCTGCTCGCCCGGCCCGAACAGCGGCGCATCCTCGTCTCCGGACCGGTCCTCCAGGTTCACGCCGACCGCACCGGCCC
>NZ_JBFAZH010001219.1:0-2263 GCF_040681735.1 Actinoplanes sp. NPDC051633
CGGACACACCCTCGCACGCCACCCTGCCCCGGTGGGGGCCCGCACTGCCAGCCGTAGCTACGGGTGGGCACCTCCGACCCGAGACCTACCCGAGGCGCAACCGGCCGCATCCGGCCGGCGCGCCCTCCGCAGCTCCGCGGCGCATCGGGCGATGAACAGCCGCTGCGCGATCGGAACCAGCGGTCCGGCCAGCCGGGCCACGAGCAGCGCCGGCCGGGAGCGCACGGCCACCTCCAACCGCACCACCCCGCCGTCGGCCAGCCGCACCGTGAACCGTTCGTCGCCCTCGAAGGTGTGGCCGGGCAGCGCGCGATAGTGCATCGCGGTGCGGTCCGGCTCGCGCACCACCTCGAGCACCTCGCACGGCTCCGGCACCCGCAGCCGCCCGACGCCGAGGGAGGAGGCCATCCGCAGGCCGGCCGACGCGGGCGGGGTGTCCGGCTCGACCCGGGCGCCCGCCCGGCGGTGCATCTCCCAGCTCAGCAGCGCGGCCGAGGCCGCCTCGAACCGCTCCGGGCCGCGGCCGATGCGGTGCGACCAGCGGTGCGCCGACCAGCGCTGCTCCCGGCCGGCCCAGGCCACGACGAGGGCGGTCAGCACGGCGGCCGCGTTCAGCACCCCATGCGTCAGGACCATCCAGGTCAGGTTGAGGTGCGGGACGGGGGCGACCTGCCCGGCCGCATAGAGCAGCGCGAGGCCCATGGTCACGACGCTCAGGACGAACAGCAGCCGTGCGGCCCGGCCGGAACGGGTGGCGACGGCCAGCCAGAGGCCGGCGCTGAGCAGGCCGGCGCCGAGTAGCTCGATCAGGTCGCCGGTGGTCTCGCCGAGCGGCGTGCGGCCGGCGAGGAAGCCGGCGCCGACCAGCGCCACGCCGGCCGGCGCCAGGACCGGGCTTCGGCGGTTGTCCACAGTCAGCGAGATCAACAGGAGCGCGCCGAAGCCGGCGACGTGGAAGTGCGCCGCCGTCAGGTCCAGCACGCCCGCCGGATAGCCGAGCAGCGCGTACCCGGATCTCTCGGCCAGCAGTCCCACCGCGGCCACCGGCAGACAGGCCGCGGCGAAGGCCGCGAGCCACCCCCGGCGCAGCACCACCGGCGCCGCCAGGCAGGCCACCAGATAGGGCACGCAGAGCAGCCCGGCGATCGCCCCGCGCGGCAGGAGCAGCGCCACCACCGCGGGCACCGCCGCGACCGGCCACCACTTCACGAGACGAAGGGCGGGCCGCCCGCGGCCGAGCACGCCGAGCCCGAGCGGTCCGAACGACAGCACGCACACCGCCACCACCAGGTGCAATGCCACCCAGCCGGTCCCGGTCAGCCGGTCCACGAGCACCACCCACCCTTGAACACGTTCAATCTGAACGCGTTCAAGTTAGCATGGTCAGGCGACTGTGACGACGGCCTCGATCTCGGTGGCGATGCCCAGCGGCAGCGTCGCGACCCCGACCGCGGACCGCGCATGCCGGCTCGACGGCCCGTAGAGCGCGTGGATCAGGTCGCTCGCGCCGTCCGCGACCAGGTGCGGGCGGGTGAAGTCGGGCGTCGCGTTGACCAGGACCAGCAGCTTCAGAAAGCCGGTGACCCGGCGCAGCTCGCCCAGCTCCGCACGCAGCGAGGCCAGGATGTTGAGCGCGGTGAGCTGGGCGGAGAGCTTGCCGGTCTCGATGTCCACGTCGGCGCCGAGCTTGCCGGTGTGGACCACGGCGCCGTCGCGCGTCGGGCCGTGCCCGGAGACGTAGGCGACACCGCCGTGCACGCGCACCGGTACGTAGGAGGCGGCGGGTGGGAACGGTGCGGGCAGGCTCAGTCCGAGGTCGGCCAGCCGCTCTTCCGGGCTGCGCCCGTCGTCGATCCAATCCATCGGGCCACCGTACGGTGTCGGCATGCCGAGCCAGTTCGTCGACGCCGCCTTGCGGAGGTTCCGGGCGGTGCCGCGGACCCCCGGCGGCCGGTTGGAGTCGCGGTCCGGCGCGGGGGTCCAGCCGGTGACCACGGCCGGCGGCGTTCTCGCGTACGCGAAAACGACCCCTGCCTCGCTCGGACCCGGCGCCCTTGCCGCGGCGCGGCGGGAGCTGCGCTTCTATCTCGAGCTCGCGCCCACCGCCCCGGTGCGCACCCCGGCCCTGCTCGATCACCTCGACACCGGCGACGGGGTGGGTCTGCTGCTGGCGGCGACCGGCGCGCCCCTGGACGCCGCCCGGTGGACGACGGCGATGTGGGCCGCGCTCGGGCGTGACCTGGCCGCCCTGCACCGCGTGCCG
>NZ_JBFAZH010001220.1:0-2259 GCF_040681735.1 Actinoplanes sp. NPDC051633
GCTTTCGCTCGGCATTGACGTCAGATACTGCACCCCCTGAACCCCCATGCTCCACAACCAGGGCTACAAGTGGAATCTGGACCACGTCGTGGATCCGCGCGGCAACACCATGAGCTACTGGTACGAGCG
This sequence comes from Actinoplanes sp. NPDC051633, assembly GCF_040681735.1. NCBI lineage: Bacteria > Bacillati > Actinomycetota > Actinomycetes > Micromonosporales > Micromonosporaceae > Actinoplanes > Actinoplanes sp. NPDC051633. The sequence goes on from NZ_JBFAZH010001220.1 coordinate 130, forward strand.
GGAACGCAACGCCTACGGCCTCGACCTGGGCCGGCAGACGGTTTCCTACGACCGTGGCGGCGTCCTCAAACGGGCCGACTTCGGCACCCGGCTGGGCGCGGAGCTGACCGGCACCGCGCCGGCCCGCGTCGTCTTCGCCTCGGCGCCGCGCTGCGCGCCCGGAAAGAACTGCGGGCTGGAGAACCGGGACAGCTACCCGGATGTGCCGTTCGACCAGAAGTGCTCGGCGAACTGCGCCGCCCAGACCGCGCCCTCGTTCTGGTCGACCCGGCGGCTGGCGAGCATCACCACGTATGCCGGCGCGGCCGAGGTCGACCGGTGGTCCTTCGCCCACAGTTTCCCGCCCACCGGCGACAGCAGCGCCGGAGCCGGACCGGCGCTGTGGCTGGACCGCATCGACCATGCCGGCCTGGTCGGCGGCGAGCTGAAGATGCCGCCGGTCACGTTCCGCGGCCTGCCGTACGAGAACCGGGTCAACAGCGCCGCGGACGGCCTTCCGCCGCTGGGCAAATACCGGCTGACCGCGATCGACAACGAGTACGGCGGCGTGGTGTCGGTCAACTACCTGCCGCCGGACTGCCCGGCCGGCGCGCGGCCGGCCCCGAAGGGCAACAAGCTGCGCTGCTTCCCGGTCTACTGGCAACCGACCGGCGGGCAGAGCCTCACCGACTGGATGCACAAGTACGTCGTGGGCAGCGTGACCCAGGTCGACCGGGTCGGCGGCGCACCGGCCGAGGTGGTGGCCTACGACTATCAGGACGGCGGAGCGTGGCACTACACCGACGACGACCTGATCCTGCCGGAGCGGCGCACCTGGTCCGAGTGGCGCGGTTACGGCAAGGTCGTGATGCGGCACGGCAGCGGCACCGTGAAGTCGGTCGCCGAGTACCGCTACTTCCGCGGCATGAACGGCGACGGCGGCGTGCCCGCATCGGTCGCCGACAGCCGGGGCGGCTCCGCGCCCGACGACGACCACCTCGCCGGGCAGCTCCGCGAGCGCACCGTCTACAACGGAACGTCGGTGGTCAGCACGACCATCACCGACTACCGGGCCAGGCAGACCGGCGGCACCGGCAACCTGACGGCACACCAGGTCGATGTCGGCGGCGTGCGCGAGTGGACCGCGCTCGACGGCGGCAAGTGGCGCACCACCCACGTCACCCGGGCCTACGACGACGCGACCGGCCTGCTGACCGCCGTGGACGACCGTGGCGACACCGACATCACCGGTGACGAGGAGTGCACCCGCACCTGGTACGAAGGATCCCGGCCGGTACGCACCGAGACCGTGGCGGTCGGCTGCTCGGCCACCGCGGTCTACCCCCGGGACCTGGTCGCCCACACCAGAACCGCCTATGACGGCGCCGGCAACCCGAAGCAGGCCGAGCAGGTCGGCGACTACGTCGGCGGGTCACCGGTCTGGACGGTGACCAACAGGGCGACCTTCGACGCGTACGGACGGCCCCGCGAGACCTGGGACGCGTTGAACCGCAAGACCACCCACACGTACACCGAGACCGGCGGCCTGACCACCAGGATGGCGGTCACCAACGAGCTCGGCCACACCACCACGACGGACCTGGCGCCGCAGTGGGGCGAGCCGGTCGCGACCACGGACGCCAACGGGCGGACGACAACCGTGCGTTACGACGGCCTGGGCCGCGCCCTCGGGGTGTGGTTGCCGGGCCGCAGCGAGGCCGGCGGCGACGGGCCGAACCTGCGCTACCGGTACTTCATCCGGGCCGACGGCGCCAGCGCGGTGGCCACCGAATCGCTGCGGGCCAACGGCAACTACCTCGGCAGCTATGCGATCTACGACGGCTTCATGCGCCCGCGGCAGACGCAGAGCCCGGGCTGGGGGACCGGAGGCAAGGTCGAGGGCCGGGTGATCACCGACACCGTGTACGACTCCCGCGGGCTGGTGGTCAAGACCAACGACGCGTACTACGCCGAGGGCGCCACCGGCACCACCCTCGTCGCGGCCGGCGACAACAACGTCCCATCGCAGAACCGCACGGTCTACGACGGTGCCGGACGGCCGGTGACCTCGACGCTGATGTCGTTCAACCAGGAGAAGTGGCACAGCACCGTCCGGTACCACGGCGACTTCGTCGATCGGGTGCCCCCGCG
>NZ_JBFAZH010001221.1:0-2257 GCF_040681735.1 Actinoplanes sp. NPDC051633
CGATGGTCACCGCGACCATCGTCGGGGTCCTGCTGGCGTTGGGCGTCGATCGCGGGCTGCGGCTGCCGCGCAAGCGACGGGTACGCGTGCTCGTGCTGCTCGCCGTGGCGGTGATCCCGGTCCTGCCCAAGCCGCTGCCGACCGTCCCCGCCGCCCCGCTGCCGGCCTTCATCGCCGACGGGATGTGGCGCGACTACGTCACCGACGACCGCAGCCTGGTGCCGGTGCCACTGCCCGAGGTCACCAGCGGCCGGGAGGGGATGCGCTGGGCGGCGCTCAGCCACCTCGAGTTCCGGGTGCCGCGCGGCTACTTCATGGGCCCGGCGAACCCGCCGGCGAACGACACCGGCTCGTGGAACGCGCCGCCGCGGTCCACCAGCACCCTGCTCTGGCAGGTGCGCGAGTACGGCCGGGTGCCCGCCGTCAGCGACGCCGACCGCACCCGGGCCCGCGAGGACCTGATCTTCTGGCGGGCGGCCGTCGTCGTGCTCATCCCCGGCAGCCGCAACGAGGGACCGCTGGGTACGACCCTCACCGACCTCCTCGGACGGGAGCCGCAGCGGGCCGGCGGCGTACTGTTCTGGGACATGCGCGAGCTTCCGGTTCCCCCGCGCGAGTGACGGTTGCCGCGCCGGATCTGGGGGAATGTGCACGGGGCGCACGGCGCTGCACCAGGGTCGCCGGTTTTTGTCGTACCCCGTGGCTAGAGTGACCGCGACTTTCCGACTCTCATACACATGTACGGAGCGCCTGGCTGTGGCCGACCGACTGATCATCCGTGGCGCGCGGGAGCACAACCTCCGCGACGTCAACCTCGACCTGCCCCGCGACGCCATGATCGTGTTCACCGGGCTGTCCGGCTCCGGCAAGTCGAGCCTCGCCTTCGACACGATCTTCGCCGAGGGCCAGAGGCGGTATGTGGAGTCGCTGTCGTCGTACGCGCGGCAGTTCCTCGGGCAGATGGACAAGCCCGACGTCGACTTCATCGAGGGCCTCTCGCCGGCCGTCTCGATCGACCAGAAATCGACGTCGCGCAACCCGCGGTCGACCGTCGGCACGATCACCGAGGTCTACGACTACCTGCGGCTTCTCTTCGCCCGCACCGGCATCCCGCACTGCCCGGTCTGCGGTGAGCGGATCAGCCGGCAGACCCCGCAGCAGATCGTCGACCGGGTCCTCGCGATGGAGGAGGGCACCCGGTTCATGGTGCTCGCCCCGGTGGTCCGGGGGCGCAAGGGTGAGTACGTCGATCTCTTCGCCGAGCTGCAGTCCAAGGGCTACGCCCGCGCTCGGGTCGACGGCGTGGTGCACCCGCTGACCGAGCCGCCGAAGCTGAAGAAGCAGGAGAAGCACACCATCGAGGTGGTGGTCGACCGGCTCAGCGTCAAGGCGGCGAGCAAGCAGCGCCTGACCGACTCGGTGGAGTCCGCGCTCGGCCTGGCCGGCGGCATCGTGCTGCTCGACTTTGTCGACCTGCCGGAGGACGACCCGGCCCGCGAGCGGCGCTTCTCCGAGCACCTGGCCTGCCCCAACGACCACCCGCTGGCGATCGAGGACCTCGAGCCCCGGGTGTTCTCCTTCAACGCGCCCTACGGCGCCTGCCCGGAGTGCACCGGCCTGGGCACCAAGAAGGAGGTCGACCCCGAGCTGATCGTGCCGGACGAGGAGCGGAGCCTGCGCGAGGGCGCGATCCAGCCCTGGTCCGGCGGTTCGACGCTGGAGTATTTCCTGCGGCTGCTCGAGGCGCTCGGTGCGGCCGAGAAGTTCAGCGTCGACACCCCGTGGCGGCAGCTGTCGTCGAGGGCGCAGAAGACGATCCTGCACGGCTCCGAGGACCAGGTCCACGTCCGGTACCGCAACAAGTACGGCCGCGAGCGGTCCTACTACACCGGCTTCGAGGGCGTCATCCAGTGGATCGAGCGCCGCCACAACGACACCGAGAGCGACTGGTCGCGCGACAAGTACGAGGGCTACATGCGCGACGTGCCCTGCCCGACCTGCGGCGGCGCCCGGCTCAAGCCCGAGGTGCTCGCGGTGACCATCGCCGGCAAGAGCATCGCCGAGGTCTGCAACCTGTCCGTCGGTGAGTGCTCCGAGCTGCTGCAGACGATCGAGCTGGACGATCGGCAGACGATGATCGCCGAGCGGGTGCTCAAGGAGATCAACGCCCGGCTGCGCTTCCTGGTCGACGTGGGTCTGGACTACCTGTCGCTGGACCGCGGCGCCGGCACCCTCTCCGGCGGCGAGGCGCAGCGCA
>NZ_JBFAZH010001222.1:0-2253 GCF_040681735.1 Actinoplanes sp. NPDC051633
AGCCGTGGGGTGCCGTCGGGCAGTGGCTGCCGATCGGCTCCGGTGCCACGCTCCTGCGGTCGGTCGCGTACTTCGACGGCAACGGCGGCGGCACCGCTGCACTGATTCTGGGCACGTACGCCGCCGTGGGGATCGCCCTCGTTGCGACCGGCCGCCGCGGTCTTGCCGATCACCCGGTGCCGGCTGCGGCCGGCACCTCCGACGAGCGGGCGCGCAACGTCACGCTGGCCGGCTGAGGTCGCCGACGTCCACATCGGCGCTGCTGCGCCAAAGGTCGAGAACCGCTCTTCAGCGGCTTGATCAAACACTGTCCTCATGTCACGGCTCGCCATGGAGGTTTGACAGCAATGACACACGCAGTGCCACCACCAAGCGGGGAATTCGCCGTGGGTCGCACCTCGCGGGACTGGACCGATACGCCGCGGAAGGACCCGTACGCGGCGGACCCGTCCGAGCCGCGGTCGCTCGTGGCCTGGATCTGGTATCCGTGCGATCGGACGCCCGACGCGCCGGCTGCCGACTACCTGCCACCGGCCTGGCGGGCGGCCGGCGACATGCTCGGGCTTCGTACCGAAGGCCTGCTGGCGAACAGCACCGACTGCGGACCGGTCGCCGCCGCCCGTGCGGCTTACCCGGTGGTGCTGCTGTCGCCCAGCGGCTTCCCGCCGCTGCTGCTCTCGGCCATCGCCGAAGATCTGGCAAGCCATGGGTACGTCGTCGGCGGCGTCAACCACACCTATGAGACTGCGGTGACGGTGTTCGCAGACGGGCGAACGGTCCCGATGAACCCCGCCGCCACCGCCGGTGCACTCGGTCCGCAGAGCGGGTCGTACCGGGAAGTGTTCGCGCAGCGGACCAACGTCTGCCGGTACAAGGCAGCGGACCTCGCGTTCGTGGCGGACCGCCTCGCCGACCTGGACGCCGATGACCCGCTGACCGGCCGGCTCGACTTGAGCCGGCTGACCGCCATCGGCCACTCGTTCGGCGGCGCGGCTGCCCTGCAATGGTGCCGCGACGATCCCCGCTGCACCGCCGCCGTCAACCTCGACGGCGCTCTGTGGTCCGAGGTAGGGCGAAGCGGCCTCGCCCGGCCGGTGCTCCAACTGCTGGCACAGCACCCCGAATTCGAGGCAACGCCCGACGAAGCCGTCAAGGCCGGCATGGCGCCCGACCCCGATTGGTTCACGGCGGAGAAGGCGATCACGTTCGGCGGCTGGGAAACGGTCGACCGCACCGGCCGCCCGGCGTACTCGTTGCAGATCAACGGCGCCACGCACATGAGCTTCATGGACGTGCCATTCCTGCCACTCGGTGACGACTCCCCCGCCCGGGGCCTGCTGGCGGCCACCGCCATCGACCCGGCGCGGATGCGAGAAATCATGACCACGCTGCTGGTGGCCTTCCTCACGACCGGCGACATCGCCGAGGCATCGGCCTCGGAGGCCGTCCGAACCACGACCGAACAGCTCCCGGCCCGCACTCGGACCGAGCTAAGCACCGCGAACAGAATCGCATGCTGGTGATCGATCCGGATTCGACCGTGAGCAGTGGCGTATCGAGCACTTGCGTCGGGCATCGACAGCGAAGTTGATAGCCCAGCGAACGCGCGCGACCAGCATCTGAACCTCAGTGCGGCACGCGCTCCAGGAGCACGCTTAGAAGTGAGGCGGCCGCTGCCCGGCGGGATTCCAGGCGTTGAGCCAGATTTGGTCAACTCAGCGACCGGTTGACCGATGGTTCATGACAGGAGCCCCTGCCACGGAGCGGATACGCCATGCCTGTTGCGCTCGTTGCCGGACGTTTGATCTACATGAGGTCACAAGGTAATCAGTCCATCCGTGTCTGTACCGAGGCCAACGTTCGCGGCCAGTGGGCGTACGAGTTCTGGTTGGATGCGGGCCGGCATGTAAGCCCGTCCCAGGTCGAATCGTTCACTGAGGTGGCGGACTTGGTCGAATGGCTCGTGCACCGCGGTGCTCGCAGCCAAGCCACGGGCAATCCGGCACCCGGTACCGCCGGTCAGGTTGACTTTGCCCTGCGTATTGCACCGGACGCCGATTGGCTCAACGCGGCCCGGCCGGCCGTCGAGTGCTCGATCAACGTGTTGGTCGAAGAGTTTGCGAACCATCCCTACCTGCATCGTGTCGAGCACTCGTTGCACGTCCGCTTGGCGGAGTTGCTCAGCGCGTACGACATCTTCCGCGCTCGTCCCCGAATCGGAGATAGCAGTTACACGACCCAGTTGATCCATAA
>NZ_JBFAZH010001223.1:0-2253 GCF_040681735.1 Actinoplanes sp. NPDC051633
TGGCTGATGATCGTCGCGACCGGGCTGGCCGGCACCCGGATCTTGATCCAGGCCTGGTGCGCGTGGCGGCACGCCCGGCGCCGGCGCCGGCATCCGCTGCCGGCCTACGAGACACCCGTCTCGGTCATCGTCCCCGCGCACAACGAAGCGGCGAACATCGTCGCGACCGTCCGGTCGCTGCTGGCGTGCGACCGCCGTGACCTGGAGATCATCGTCGTGGACGACGGCTCCACCGACGGCACCGCGGATCTGGTCGAGGCGCTGGACGACCCGGGGGTCCGGGTGCTGCGCCGGCGCAACGGCGGCAAGGCCGCCGCGCTGCGCACCGGGGTCGCTGCCGCCCGTCACGACGTGCTGGTGCTCATCGACGGCGACACGATCGTCGAGCCCGACACGATCGACATGCTGGTCCGATCGTTTGCCGACCCGGCGGTCGGCGCGGTCGCCGGCAACGCCAAGGTGGCCGACCGCAGCGGCGTGATCGGCCGCTGGCAGCACCTGGAGTACGTGGTCGCGTTCAACCTCGACCGGCGGGTGTTCGAGATGGGCCGCTGCATGACGACCGTGCCCGGCGCCCTCGGCGGGTTCCGCCGCGCCGCGCTGGAGTCGGCCGGTGGCGTCCGCAGCGAGACCCTGGCCGAGGACACCGACCTGACGATGGCCATCGTCCGCGCCGGCTGGCGGGTCGTCTACGAGGACATGGCCTGCGCCTGGACCGAGGCGCCCGGCACCTGGGCGGGCCTGTGGCGGCAGCGCTACCGCTGGTGCTACGGGACGATGCAGGCGGTCTGGAAACACCGGTCGGCGCTGCGTGAGCGCGGCCCGGCCGGTCGCCTCGGCCGCCGCGGGCTCGGGTACGTGGCGGTGTTCCAGATCCTCCAGCCGCTGCTCGGGCCGATCGTCGACGTGTACCTGCTCTACTCGCTGCTGTCCGGGACGCCCGGCCTGATCGCGGTGTTCTGGCTCGGGCTGCACGTCGCCCAGCTCGCCGTCGCGGCGTACGCGTTCCGCCTGGACAAGGAACCCGCCGGCCCGCTCTGGTCACTGCCCCTGCAGCAGATCGGCTACCGCCAGCTGATCTACCTGATCACCATCCAGTCCGCGGTCACCGCGCTGCTCGGCGGCGGCCTGCGCTGGCACGTCTCGACCCGCACCGGCCGGGCGGCGGCGCTCGACGGGTCCGCGGCGTCGTCCGATCCCAAGGCCGCGCGCATTCAGCGGCTGGTGCGCCAGATGCGGCACGGCACCTACCGCGACCCGCGCTGGGCCCGCGTCGCGCTGCACGCCGGCCTGGCGCTGATCCTGATCAGTGCGAGCGCGTGGGCCGGCGGCCGGCTGGTCACCGACCGGTACGCCAACACGGTGGCCCGCGACGACCTGCTCGGCGCGGCTGCCTCCTACCACCTCTCGCCGGACGGCTGGAGCCTCGACCGGGCGCTCAACATCCTGCTGATCGGCGTGGACTGGCGTAAGGGCCAGACCGGCATGATCCGCTCGGACACCGTGATGGTGCTGCACGTGCCGAGGTCCAAGGACCGCGCGTACCTGTTCTCGCTGCCACGAGACACCATCGTGGAGATCCCTCCGGAGCCGGCCACCGGTTTCCGCGGCGGGCGGGACAGGCTCAACAGCTCGTTCGCGTACGGCGCGGGGATCGGGCAGGACCGTGCCCGCGGCGGCCGGCTGCTCGCCGCCACCGTGCAGAAGCTCACCGGCCTGCCGGGCTTCGACGCGGCGGTGCTCGTCGACTTCTACGGCTTCTCGGACGTGATCAAGGCGCTCGGCGGCATGAACGTCTGCGTCGACGCCGACGTCCGTTCCATCCACACCAAGCGACTGTACGAAGCGGGCTGCCGCCGGATGACCGGCTCCGAGGCCATCGACTATCTGCGGCAGCGCAAGAAGGTGCGGGGCAGCGACTACGGCCGTCAGCAACACCAGCAGCAGTTCATCACCTCCATCGCGGCCGAGGCGAAGAAGCAGAACCTGGCGGCCAACCCGGTCAAGCTCGACGCCCTGCTCCGCGCGGCCGGGCACGCGATGATCGTGACGACCGGGCCGGTCCAGCCGATCGATCTGATCTTCGCGCTGCGCGGCATCAACCCGAACCGGCTCACCACGCTGCGAACCCCCGGCCACGGCCGCCACGACGCCGCCGGCAACTACCTCGGCGAGGTGCTCGAACCGGTCGCGTACGACATGTTCCGCGCTCTTCGCGGGCAGCGGCTCGCCGAGTTCGCCGACCACGTCGCC
>NZ_JBFAZH010001224.1:0-2250 GCF_040681735.1 Actinoplanes sp. NPDC051633
CCCACCAGCAGGGTGGGGAATTACGTGAGCGACCGGGGTGGGGAATTACGTGAGCGTCAGACCCCTACAGGTGGGGAATTCCGTGAGCGCCGACAACAAAGAAATCGAAGCTGTTCGCCATGCCGGAACATTAGGGCCGGGTACCTGACATCTGTTGTCAGGTGATCGTCGAGTTTCACGCACTGGTACAGCGGTATCCGCTGCGCGCGGGTCTGACGACTGCGGCACGGCGAGAGCGACGACCGCAGCCGCACATCCGATCTCGAGAAGCTGAACCAGGACGACCAAGTCGGGGAGATTGAGGATCGGGTAACCGCCCGCATGGCCGACGACCAGCTGTAGTGCTCAGAGGAGTACACATCGTGGATCCGGCCCGCCGACGGCTGAGTACACGTCGCGGCGGCAGCACCGCCGGCGCTCTGGCTGACGCAGCCGGGCCGGACCAGACCGCTACGGCCGGGCTCGGGTTCGGTGGCGGTGTCGCCAGTCGGTACATCCGACTGAACGCCTCGGCAACCCGATCGTCGCTCGTCCGATGACGGCCCCAGACACGGCCGCCGAGCCGAATCTCCCACCTGGGCCACGCATGACAACCAAGACCCAAACAAAAGAAAGACCGCTCCGGGAAGAGCGGCCATCGCAACGTGGGGTCTCCGGGGGTCGCCCCCGGAATCAGTAGAGTGGGCGATACTGGGATCGAACCAGTGACCTCTTCCGTGTCAAGGAAGCGCGCTCCCGCTGCGCCAATCGCCCGTCTTCGAAAACTCTAAAGGGTCTTGCCGAGGTGGAGACGGGATTTGAACCCGTGTAGACGGCTTTGCAGGCCGTTGCCTCGCCTCTCGGCCACTCCACCGAGCCGGCCCCGCACGTAACCTGTGGCGGCCACTCCGAGCGGACGACGGGATTCGAACCCGCGACCCTCACCTTGGCAAGGTGATGCGCTACCAGCTGCGCTACGTCCGCTTGCCCCCGAGCTGTTCCCCGGTGACGGATAGGAACTGTACTTGGTCCCCCGACGCCTTGCCAAACCGGGGTGCCCCTGGCGCGTCGAAACTAATGAGCCATTCCGGGCGTCGGCGGGCACCATGACCGCATGAAGATCCGTCAGGTCAGCGCAGCTGAGCGTGTCGACACCATGTTTGCCCTGCAGGCGTACGCCTTCGAGCCCACCGGCGACCCGGCCGCCATGCGGGAGCACTATCTGACCCGGGTGCCCTTCTTCGAGACCTGCCTGAATCTCATCGCGGAGGAGGACGGCGCGGCGCGGGCCTGCGCCGCCGCGTGGCCGATGCGGCAGAACGTTCGCGGGAAGCTGCTCGACATGTCCGGGGTCGCCTCCGTCGCCTCGGATCCGGCCTACCGCCGGCGTGGGTTCGTGCGGGAGCTCATGACCGAGCTGCTGCGCAAGGGGCGCGAGGCTGGTCAGGCCACGAGTGTGCTGTGGCCGTTCCGGCCCTCGTTCTACGCGCGCTTCGGCTTCGTCGGTCTCCCCCAGGCTCGGCGGGTGGAGCTCGACCCGGCGGGTCTGCCGGGCGGCGACCTCCCGGGTGAGGTGCGGTTTGTGCGGATGCCGGAGGCGTTCGACGAGTACGACGCGTTCCTGCGCCGCGTCCACGCCGAGCGGCACGGCTTCGCGGTCTTCGACGCGGTGCGGAGCGCGGAGTGGCGGGAGCAGAACTCCTGGGTCGCGCTGGCCACCGACGAGCGTCAGGAGACCGTGGGCGCGCTCGCGTACGAGATCAACGGTGGCTTCGGGGGTGAGCTGCGCGGGCAGCACCTGCTCACCACGGGGCCGCTCGGGCGTGCGCTGCTGCTGCGGTTTCTCGCGCGGCATGTCGACCAGGTCCGCACGGTCTCGCTGACCGTCGGGCCGGATGAGGTGCCCGAGCTGTGGGGCACCGATCTGCAGGTCACCACGACCGCCCGCGTGGAGCAGCCGGACCGCTGCGCGCCGATGGCACGGGTCCTGGACGTGGGCGGGCTCGACGGGCTGCACGTGGGAACGGGCGCGGCAACCGTCGAGGTGGTCGGCGACACCTTGATCAACGGGGCGTACGGCCTGGTGAGCGACGATGGCGTGCTACGCGTCGAGAAGGGGACCGATCCGGGCGCGAGGTTGACGGCGGCCGGGTTCAGCGGGCTGGTCTACGGCGTCCTCGACCCGGTGGACGTGATCACCCGCGGGCTCGGCGAGATCGACGCGGCCGCCGTGGCGCCGCTGCGTTCGTTGTTCCCGCCGGCGATGCCCTA
>NZ_JBFAZH010001225.1:0-2249 GCF_040681735.1 Actinoplanes sp. NPDC051633
GCGCTGTCCGGACTCCTGCTGCACCGGCTGCTGCCGTACCGCCCCGCTACCGACCCACAGCAAGCCGGCACCCCCATCGCGGCGACAGCATGACCACCCCGCGGCACATCATCTTCGGCACCGGCGCGATCGGCCTGGCAACCTACGACGCCCTGCGCCGGCGCGGCGAGTCCGTCCGGCTCGTGAACCGCTCCGGCCACGCCCGCGTACCCGACGACGTCGAAGTTGTCGCCGGCGACGCCCGTGACTCCGCATTCACCTGCGCCGTCGCGCAGGGCGCCGCCGTTCTCTACCAGACCCTCAACCCGCCCTACCACCAATGGACGGCGCAGTGGCCCCCGCTGCAGGCCGGCGTACTCGCCGCCGCCCAAGCCACCGGCGCCCGCCTGGTCAGCATGGAAAACGTCTACATGTACGGCCGCCCCAACGGCCGACCACTCACCGAGAACCGTCCTGACGCCGCCCACACCACCAAAGGGCGCCTGCGTGCCCGGATGGCCGGCGAACTCCTCGCCGCACACCGCGCCGGGCGCGTCCAGGTCGCGATCGGCCGCGCCTCGGACTACTTCGGCCCGCGCGGCGGCGCCCAGTCCAACCTCGGCGACCGGGTCTTTCCCGCGGCGATAGCCGGCAAGACCGCCACCGTGCTCGGCGACGCCGACCAACCGCACACCTACACCTACATCCCGGACATCGGCGAGGGCCTCGCCGTCCTCGGCGAACACCCGGACGCCCCCGGGCAGGTATGGCACCTGCCCAACGACCCCGCCACGCGGACCACACGTCAGCTCGTCGACGCCGTCTACCAACAAGCCGGCCAACCCCGCACCAAGCTGCGCGTCATGCCGGCCCTGCTGCTTCGCGTCGTCGGCCTAGCCAATCCCACCGTGCGTGAACTCATCGAGATGCAGTACCAGTTCGACGAGCCCTTCATCGTCGACAGCAGCAAGATCTCCACCCACCTCGACGCCCACGCCACCCCGATCGACCAGGCCATCGCCGACACCGTCGCCACCTACCGAACGCCTGCGTCAGCAGCCAGGCGCGCCTGACCGCCGCGGCGGGCGCCGTCCTCCTACGCACAAAGGTGCGACTGATGTCTTCCACCCAGAACCTTCTCCCCGACACGCCCACACCGGCCCCGTCCAACCAACCACTCCCGTCCGTTCGCCCCGCCTCCGTCGGCCGCCGCCGCATCGTGGAGGCGGCCGCCGGGATCGGCGTGGTCGCCGCCTGGTTCGTGTCCGGCTACCTGCTGGGGCTGGGGTTCCTTGATCTCGTGTTATTGGCGGTGCCGCTGCTGGCGGCGTTCCACATCCTGGTGCGGCGCCGGCCGCTGCAGACGCTGCTGGTCCGTGACACTGCTTCGTTCGCCCACGGCTGGGCGGGGAAGCTGCTGGTCGCCGCGGTCCTGATCGCGATCCCCGCGACCATGGTGCTGCTGTCGCTGAGCGGCCCCCGGTACGGCCGGTACGCCGACGACAGCTGGAAGACGCTGCTCATGCTCGTCGTCCTGGCCGGCACCTACATCGCCTCCCGCCGCCTGGTCCTGACCGTGCTCGTGGGGGCGGTGACCGTCGCGGTCGTGTCCTGGGCGTTGTCGCCGAGCCTGGCAGGCGTCCGAAACGGCGACCAGATGGTCCTGGCGCACCTGGACCAGCAAGAACGCCAGGGGACGCTGGCCGGCCACCACGACGTCGCGGTCGCCGAGGTCGACCTGAACGAGGCCCAGCCGGTACGGCTGGCCGGCATCGGCGCCGACGACACGACGGTGATGGAGGTCGGATCGATGACCAAGGCGATGACCGGCCTGGTCATCGCGGACGCCGTCCGCCGCGGCGAAATCCGCATGGATGCCCCGGTGGCCACCTACCTTCCGCAGCTGAAAGGCTCACCGGCCGGCACCGCCACGCTCCACGAGCTCGTCACCCACACGTCCGGCTACGCCGAGTTCGGCGCCGCCACCCTGCGCCGCGCCGCCTGGGCGGCGCCGCTGGGCCGGAACTTCCTGACCGCGGACAGCGCGCAGATGACCGAGGAGACCAGGAGTCAGACGCTCGATGGCCGTGGCCGATACGCGTACTCCACCCTGGCGTCGGCCATTGCCGGGCAGGCCGTCGCGGCGGCAGCTCACATGAGCTACCCGGACCTGATGCGCACCCGGCTGTTCGAGCCGCTCGGCATGTCCCACACCACCATCGAGGTCGACCACGCACTCGTCGCCGGCGGCGAATCGCAGACCGGTCTCC
>NZ_JBFAZH010001226.1:0-2240 GCF_040681735.1 Actinoplanes sp. NPDC051633
ACTGCGTGATGCCTATGACCGCAGTCAGCTGCTGCTCAATGCCAGTGTCGCGCTGCTGGAATCCCAGACGATCGGCGATGTTCTGGCGTCCACCCATCAAATGGTCGGCCGCACCTTCGACCCGATCAACATCGGCATGGTGCTGCTCGACGAGCACGGCGACCTGCGGGTCGCGACCAGTGAGCCGCTACCGGAGCACATCACCGACCGCTGGCTGACGATTCCGGTCACGGCCCCAGTGCCGGCGGCGCAGGTGTTCCGCACCGGTCAGTTGATGGCGCTGGCTGATCCGGACGAGATCGCCGAGGCCTTCCCCAGCGGTGTGGACGACCTGCGCCGACTGGGTTGGCAGGCCATTGCCTGCGCCCCGATTCCCGGCGTCCGCGGAACGCTGGGCGCGATGACGATCGCCTGGCAGCATCCGCACGAGGTCACTGTCCCTGAGAGAGCCGTGATCGCGTCGATCGCCGGGTACGCCGGGCAGGCCATCGAACGTGTCAACCAGCTCGACCGGCACAACACCGCGGCCGCGACTCTGCAGACGGCGCTGCTCCCCCCGCTGCCGAAGGTCGACCCTTTGCGCATGGTCGTCCGCTACCTTCCCGCCCACCAGGAAGATCATGTCGGCGGTGACTGGTACGACGCCGTAGCACTTCCGGGTGATCGGCTGGCTGTGGTCATCGGCGACGCCAGCGGTCACAGCTTGGAGGCGGCTGCGGCGATGAGCGAGCTGCGCAGCATGCTCCGCGGCTTTCTCGTCGACCGGGTGGAACCACCGTCCGCGCTGCTGCGGCGTCTCGACCACGCCAACCGAACTCTGGCGGCCAACACGATCGCCACCGTCCTGATCGCCTTTCTCGACCCGGCTCCCGACGGCGCGTATCTGCTGACCTGGTCAAATGCCGGGCATCCGCCCCCGTTGGTGATCAACCCGGACGGCGCTGTCACACGACTGTCCGGTGCGGACGCTCTCATCGGGGCGGTCCGCCACGCCTCACGTTCGAACCGTAGCCATGTGGTCCCCGCCGGTGCCAAGATCGTCCTGCATACCGACGGACTCGTCGAAACGCGCTCCGAGCCTCTCAATGTCGCCTTCGCCCGCCTCGACCGCCTGCTCGGCGACCATCACACGGCAACGCCTCCGGAGCTTGCCGACCGCCTCATTGAGTACGCCGAGGAACACTCCCACGAGGACGACGTGGCACTGCTCATCATCGGTACGCCAGAACGTTCCGTGGACGACTGACGACCGACGCCGGCGTGCAGACCGCTAGGGCGGTGACGTCGTCCGGCGTCATCGCCGGGTAGCCGGGTGCCGCCGGCGCGATTCAGCATCGGTCACGCTGCATGCGCTGGCTGCCGCGAGGAAGGCCGGCTACGGCACCGCTGTGCTCGGCGCAGAGGCGCCGGCGGTAAATCTCTATCGTCGCCTGGGCTTCCAACCCCGCGGCGTCATGTGCGTCTACGCGGGCTGAACCGCTGGCAGGTTCTACGTTCAAGTTCGGTCCGGCTGTCGGACGTTTCGAGCGGTGCGGGGGGAGCACCGCATTCGCTCAGACGGCTCACTCTCATGCCGCGCAAGCTGCGCTCCTTCTGCTCGTTGGCACTTCAGTGGGTGTTGGTGTGCAGGCTCTGCGCTCGGTACCGAGATGTCGTAGTTGTCCTGCTGCGACAGGCTGTTGCATGGATCGCGAGACATCCTCAATGCTGGTTGTGCCCGATCCGAGCGGAGTAAGGACGGTGGCGTCGTGCGCAGTCAAGAGTTGACCGAGGCCGAGTTTCGCCTATTGCTCGCTCTGGAGGCAGCACGGGGTGATCTTACCGAGGTCGGCGACCAGCTCAGAACCGGTGGTCTCAGCAACCTGCCGTCGAAAGCAGCAAAGTGAGTGTTTGAGAGTGGTGTCGCACGGCGTGTCTGTGCTGGAGCCGGCGTTGCTTCGATGAGCTGAGTATGGAGCGACAGCGGCGGTATCCCTCGGATCTGACGGATGCGAAGTGGGAGATCGTCGAGCCGATGCTGCCGTTGATCAAGTCACCGGGCCGGATCCCGAAGCATCCCCGCCGGGCGATCGTGGACGCCATCTTGTACGTGGTCCGCAGCGGCTGCTCCTGGCGGCAACTGCCGGTCGACTTCCCGCCCTGGCAGACGGTCTATTGGCAGTTCCAGCAGTGGGAGAAACGCCAGGTCACCGAACGCATCCTCGCCGAACTCCGCGAGCAGGTACGGATGCAGGAAGGCC
>NZ_JBFAZH010001227.1:0-2235 GCF_040681735.1 Actinoplanes sp. NPDC051633
TGAGCGTGGTGCTCACGGTCGGAAGCGTCCCACGGCGCTCAGGCGGCGGCGCCGATCCGCTCGTCGATCACCTGCCAGACCTCCTTGTCGAACTGGTTCTCCTTCCAGATGCCGTACGCCGTGCCGAACAGCACCGGCGGGACGGCCACCAGCCCGATCGCTCCGCTCACCGCCGAGTCGACCCACTCGTGGCCGCCCAGGCCGATGGACAGCTTGCCCTCGCCGGGCGCGACGACCACGGTGATGGCGTACGAGACGCCCAGCAGCTGACGCCACAGGCTTTCCTTGCGCGCCTGCATCACCACATGTCCCCCGGCCGACCCGAACACCTGCGCCTCGAACTCCCGCCCGCGGAAGTGCTCCGCGAGCGTCTTGGCGACGTCCTCCGCGGGCACGGCGGTCTGGTAGACCCGCTCGATGTTCAGTCCGGTCGTCCGACCGGCGATCTTCTGCTCCGTCATCGTTTCCTCCGCCTCGCTGTGTCTCGCTTGTCCCGGATGACGTTTCCATCCGGGACCGGCGGCGAGAGGCCGGGCAGCCCGTCAATGCGGGGGGCGGGTTTCTGGTGTCGGCGCGCGACGGGTCAGGCCGGCAACGTCCACAGCGGGTGGCGGGCGGGCGCGCACGCGAGGGCGTGGGCCAGCGCCCGGTACGCCGGCTTCGGTTGCAGATCTTCGTCGAAGGGCAGCGGCCGGCGGGCGGCGCCGTCCTCGCGGGGCTGGTCCTCCTGGAGCCAGGTGTACCGGTCGGTGAGGCCGAACGTCAGGACCACCTTGACCGCCCGATGGCCGAGTGCCACGTCGAGATACCGGCGGTAGACATCCGCGACCGCAGCGTCCCGCGGGCCCACCTCGGCCGGCAGCCCGTCGTCGAGCACGTCCAGCTCGGTGATCAGGATTTCGAGACCGCGGTCCGCCACCCGGTCGAGCCAGCGGGTGTAGGCCCGCGCATCGAACCGCTCGGCGAACCTGTCGGCGAGCAGATGAGCCTGGATGCCGAGGGCGTGCACGGGTGCACCATCGCGCAGCAGGCGGTCGATGACCTGGAGCGTCGCCCGCCGCCGCGGCTCCGGCTCGTCGCCCCACTCGTTGACCGTCTCGAAGCCGAACTCGTTGATCACCAGCAGCGCTCGCGGGTCGGCCGCGTGGGCGAGGTGGAACGCTTCGGCCACATAGGACGGGCCGATGGTCTCCCACCACGGCACGTCGGTGCGGAATCCGCGCTCCCCCTCGGGGCTGGTGACCTCGTTCGCCACGCTCCACGCGTCGACCCGGCCGCGGTAGCGCCGGACGGTCGCGGTCAGCGTGCCGAACAGCAGCTCGCGGGCCTCCGCCTCGTCGACGGACCAGAGGTAGTCCTCCGGCCAGCCCTCGCCGAAGCCCTCGTCCCAGACCAGGTGGGCGCCGAACACCCGCATCCGGTGGCGTTCGGCGAAGCCGATGATCCGGTCGGCGTAGGAGAAGTCGAGCGGCGCGTCCGGCGCCGGCTTGAGCCGGTACCAGAGCAGATCGTCCTCGGTGAACAACACCTTCGCCTCACGGGCGAAGAGCGCGGGGTAGTCGTCGTCGAACTGCCAGGTGGCGATCGACGAGCCGAACGCGATGCCGCGCTCGCGGGCAACCTTCCAGAGGGGCGGACGAGCGCCGGTGGCCGACGCCGGGCCGGGCAGGCCGCCCGCGACGGTGAGTCCCGCGGCACCGGCCGCGCCGAGGAGCAGGGAACGTCGAGGGACGGGAAAGTCGCGCATGTCGCCTCCGAACCGAAGGGTGCGAGATGTGCAAATCGTTTTGCCATCCGCGCGTGGATGGCAGCGTACGGGCGTCGCACCGCTGGCGGCAAGACTTGGTTGCCTCCTTCGCGGTCCTGCGGTTACGCTGCGGCTGCAGCGGCGCAAAACGTTTTGCACGCGTGCCACCGATGGGAGGAGGCCGGATTTGCGTCGGCTTTCGATGGGAGTCATCGGCCTCGGCGAGGTGGCGCAGGTCGTCCATCTGCCGGTGCTGCGGTCCTTGCCCGAGAGGTTCGAGATCGCTGCCGTCTGCGACATCTCCCCCACGCTGCTGGAGCGGGTGGGCGCGGGCGTCCCGCGGCGCTACGCCGATGCGGGCGCGATGCTCGACGACGGCGACCTCGACTGCGTGCTCGTGCTGAACAGCGACGAATACCACGCGGAGGTCACCGTCGCCGCCCTCGACCGCGGCATCCACGTGCTGGTGGAGAAGCCGATGTGCCTCA
>NZ_JBFAZH010001228.1:0-2232 GCF_040681735.1 Actinoplanes sp. NPDC051633
CGTCGCCGTCGTCGTCGGCCAGCACCAGCACCCGCACGGGCAGCCCGGCGCCGCGGATCGCCCGGGCCGCCTCGATCCCGCTGACCCGCGCCAGCGCCGCGTCGAGCACCACGACGTCGGGCACCAAGCGGCGCGCCAGGTCGACCGCGGCGGCGCCGTCGAACCCCTCACCCACCACCGTGAAGCCCGCGCCGCTGCCGGTCGGATCGCCGGCGGTCAGCGTCGCCCTCAGCCCGGCGCGGTGCAGCGGCGAACCGTCCACCAGCACGACCCGCACGTGCTCAGCCTAGTCGTGCGGCCGGGAGGAGCTGGTCCCGCAACGGTGAGGCCTCCGGCCACCCCCGCGCTGGGTCAGGCGTCGGCGTCCAGCAGGTCCTCCGGGGACGGGTCCGGGTCGGGGGCCCGCTCCGGGAAGGGTGGCGGCGTGCCGCCGAACTCCGGGCAGAACGCCTGGTGGCTGCACCAGCCGCACAGGCGGCTCGGCTTGGGCGGGAAGTGCTTCTCCCGTTTCGCCCGCTCGATCGCCTCCGACAGCGCGACCAGCGTGCGCTCGAAGCGCTCCAGCTCCTCGGCATCCGGGCTGTAGTCGCAGATCTCCTGATCCCTCAGGTAGAGCAACCGCAGCACCCGGGGCACCACCCCACGGGTGCGCCACAGCACCAGCGCGTAGAACTTCAACTGGAACAACGCCCGGCCCTCGAACGCCTCGCGCGGCGCCCCGCCGGTCTTGTAGTCGACCACCCGCAGGTCGCCGGCCGGTGAGACGTCGAGGCGGTCGATGTAGCCGCGGATCAGCAACTGCTCATCCACCAGCGTGGACACCAGCGCCTCGCGCTCGGCCGGCTCCAGCCGCATCGGATCCTCGACCGCGAAATAGCCCTGGAGCAGCCCACGCGTGCTCTCGAAGAACGCCGCCAACCGGCCCGGCTCGTCGAGCGGCATGCCGTCCAGCATCGGCGTCTCGACGGCGGGACCGGTGGGTAGCGCGTCGGCGATCACCGGGTCGAGCGCGGCCGGGCCGGCCGCCGCCGGCGTGAAGAGGGTGGTCAGGGCCGGCTCGGCGGTGACCAGGCGCTGCCACTCCGGCGCCACCAGCTCGGCCGCGGCGGCCGGGGTGCGCTCGGCCGGCGGCAGGTCGAACAGCCGCTCCAGCACCGCGTGCACCAGAGTGCCCCGCAGCTGGTCGGGGCTCGGGGTCTCGGGCAGCCGGTCGATCGTGCGGAACCGGAACAGCAGCGGGCAGGTCTTGAAGTCGGCGGCCCGCGACGGCGACAAGGAAGGTCCGGCGTGCCGCTGACCGTCCGACTGCCCATCAGGCTGGGCGACGTCGGGCTCGGCCGGCTGCGCAGGCGTGGTCACCGTCATGAGCAAAGGCTATCGGCGGGGTACGACAGAACAGCTCGAAGGTGGACCGGCGGTGGATCGGCGGGTCGTCCGTACCATCGTCAGGGTGGACCCGACCGCAGAGCCGCCGCCGAGCCGGGCCCGGGCCGGCCGCATGGTCGGGCGGGTGCTCGGCATCCCGCTCTACCTGAACACCTCGATGATCGTGCTGGCCGTGCTGGTCACCGTGGTCTACGGCGGGTATGTGCAGAGCTCGCTCGAGCTGCCGGCGCCGGTCAGCTACCTGATCGGGTTCGGCTTCGTGGTGTGCCTGCTGGCCTCGGTGCTGCTGCACGAGCTCGGCCACGCCCTGACCGCCCGGCGGTTCCGGATCGGCGTCCGCGGCATCACCATCGAGCTGCTCGGCGGATACACCGAGATGGACCGCGACGCGCCCACTCCCCGGGTGGACGCGCTGGTCGCCCTGGCCGGGCCGGCGGTGTCGCTGGTGCTGGGCGGGCTGGCGGCCGCGGCCGCGTACGCGCTGCCCGGCGACACGGTGACCGGCCAGATCGCCTTCCAGATCGCCGCCAGCAACATCCTCGTCGCGTTCTTCAACACCCTGCCCGGCCTGCCGCTGGACGGCGGCCGGGCCCTGCGCGCGCTGATCTGGGCGATCGTCAAGGACCGCACCCGGGCCACCGTGGTGGCCGGCTGGGCGGGCCGGGTGATCGCTCTCGGCACCGCCGCGGCCGTCCTGCTCCTCTACCGGTCCGGCCGGCTCACCCTGTTCGGGATGGTGTTCGTGCTGCTGGTGGTGGTCACCCTGTGGCAGGGCGCCGGCCAGTCGATCCGGCTGGCCCGGATGACCAGCCGCTTCCCGCTGGTCGACCTGGGCCGGCTGACCCG
>NZ_JBFAZH010001229.1:0-2232 GCF_040681735.1 Actinoplanes sp. NPDC051633
GGTCGGCGAGCAACGCCTGCGCGATGCCGACCCGCTGCCGCATCCCACCCGAGAAGCCCCGCAGCCGGCGGTCGGCGTACCCGGTCAGCGCCACCATCTCCAGCAGCTCCCCGACGCGCCGGCGCCGGGCGGTCCGGTCGTCCATGCCCTTGAGCAGCGCCACGTAGTCCAGGAACTGGCGGGCCGTCAGGTCGGGGTAGACGCCCAGATCCTGCGGCAGATAGCCCAGCTCGCGTTGCACGGCGGTCCGGCCGGCGCCCGTACCCATGTCATGCCCGCCCACCGCGACGTGACCCGACGAAGGCCGCGCGATCCCGGCGAGAATGCGCATCAACGTGGTCTTGCCGGCGCCGTTGGCGCCGAGCAGGCCGAACATGCCGGTCGGCACGGTCAGGTCCAGGCCGTCCAGGGCGGCCACCCCGCCGCGGTACGTCTTCGTCAGGCCGGCGATCTCGATCCTCATGGGGTTCCTCTCGTGTCAGCGGGCTCGGCGGGCGCGCAGCGCGTGACCGCCGGCGAGAGCGGCGGCCGCGAGCACCAGCAGGATGGCGATGGACAGCCACGCGGTCGCCGCCGTCGGCTCCGGCCGCAGGAAGTTGAGCGCCGCTCCCGGCATCGGCCCGGCCAAGGTGTCCTCGCCGTCGATGCCGCGGAAGTCCAGCAGCGCGGCGAGCGGATAGCCGCCGAGCGGGTGGATGAGGGTACGGGACAACGTCGGCATCAGATCCGGCGTGACCACGTTGCCCCACATCCAGTAGCCGACGAACAGCACCCGGAACAGCGGCGCCGGCACCACGAGCGGCACCGCCAGCGCCACGGCGGCCACGAACAGCAGGCCCGGCAGGATCACGACGCCGCAGGCGACCAACGCCCACCCGAGCGCTTCCGGTGCGCCGGTGTTCACTGCATACGCGACGGTGAAACCGAGGTACGCGACCGCGATCGGGATCGCCGTCGCGGCGCCCGTGCCCAGATACTTGCCGAGCAGACGGGCCACCGGCCGGGCCGGCGTGGCGTCCAGGACCGGCGCCACCCGCAGCCGGTCGTCGCGGATCAGGCGGTCGGCGAGCAGACAGCCGAACCCGATCGAGAGCAGCGCGTGCAACTGCACCGCCAGCCCGACGACGGCGGTCCGCGCATCGGGCGGCCGCTCGGCCGGGTCGAACAGGTCCCGCAGCAGGCTGCCGCCGATCAGCACGAACAGCACCAGGGTCAGCGCGGGCACGATCCACACCGACCGTTTGTGGATCTGCATGCGGAACTCGTACCGCAGGCTCGCGCCGAACGCGTGCATCATTCGTCCTCCTCCTTGACGAGGCGTTCCGAGCGGCCCAGCAGGACCAGCGCGAGCACGGTCAGGACGGCCGCGGCGCCGAGCAACGTGAGCCGGTTCGCGGCCCAGTCGCCCGGCACCGTGCCGCGCGTCGTCGCGAACAGGTAGAGCAGCCGGCCCGGCAGGTGCTCCTGCGCCGAGCCGGCGAAGAACTGCTGGATCGCCCACAGCGTGGTGACCAGCGCACCGGCCGCCGCCGGGCTGCGGAAGACGGCGCCCGCGGCGAACCCCAGCCCGCTGAGGCCCAGCGTCGGTGCCAGCCAGGTGAGCTGGCCTGCCAGCGGCCCGTGGTTGGCCGGCCAGCGGGCCCACCAGCCGGTGACGATCAGCACGGCCGCCGTCAGCGCGGCGACCGCCGCGGTCCAGGCAAGGGTCACGGCCATCCGCCGCAGCAGGGTGACGCGGTACGAGGTGGGCGCGGTGAGCTGCAGCTCGATGGCCGGATCGCGGCCGACCAGCGAGGCGCAGGCCACTCCCGCGGCGAGCGGGACCGCCATCTCCAGGGCGCCGAGCAGGATGCGGGCCGTCGTCGCGTCGCCCGGAACAGGGTTCGCCAGCGCGGCCGCGACACCCACGGCGACGGCGATCGGCGGGCCGAGCAGCGCCGCCCAGCCCGCCCGGAGCATCTCGTACCGCCAGAGGGTCAGTGGTCTCACATCGGATGAGTAGCGCGCCACCCGTTGCGTGGTTCACCGCGCCCGGCCATCAGCACGGCGACGACCGCGAGGGCCGCGCTCGCCACCAGGACCGGCGCGTTCGTCGACCAGAGCTCCACAATGAACCGGGCCGGCCATCCGTCGCGGACCAGCACACCGCCCACCAGCACCCGCACCGCCCACAGCCCGACGGCCGCGCCGAGTGCGACGTCGGGCCCGAACCAGACGGCGATCAGCAGGCTC
>NZ_JBFAZH010001230.1:0-2231 GCF_040681735.1 Actinoplanes sp. NPDC051633
CGGCCCCGGCGTGCGCTCGCGTTGCTGGCCGGCATCGTGGCCGCCACCACCGGGTTCGTGGTGCTCAGCGGCTCGGCGACCACGTCGCAGGTGCGGACGACCGGCACGGTGGCGGCCAACTACCGGGCCGCGTACGACGTGCTCGTCCGGCCGCAGGGCGCCCGCGCCGGCGCCGAGACCGAGCAGGGCCTGGTCCGCCCGAACTATCTGACCGGCGTCTACGGCGGGATCACCACCGCGCAGCTGGACCGGGTGCGCCGGGTCGCGAACGTGGAGGTGGCCGCCCCGATCGCGATGCTCGGCTACACCTATGTGCCGGTGACGCAGACGGTGGATCTGACCGGCGCGATCGACCCGTCCGCGCGTACCCAGATCTTCCGGTTGTCCCCGACCTGGACCACCGACCGCGGCCTCACCGTCATCGACGACGCGCCGCGATACGTCTATGTGACCAGCAACCGGCTCTATCCGGAGAAGGAGATCGTCGGGCTACAGCCGCCCGGTCCGGTCTTCGGCGACGGCACGCGGCTGGCCGCGCGCCCCTTCCCGTTGTGCTACTTCACGGTGCTGGAGGTGCGTCCGGACGGGCGCAAGGTTCCGATGTGCGCCGGCGGGCTGATCCCCGACCGCGACGGCACCACGGCCACCGAACGCTCCGAGGTGTCCTTCGTGGAGGCGCCCCGCGGGACGAGCCGGCTGGTCGTCACCATCCGCTCGCGGACCATGGTGCCGGCGGCCGCGATCGATCCGGCCGCGGAGGCCGCGCTGGTGGGCCTGGACCACGCGGTGGTCTCCGGCCGCTATCTGCGGGCCGGTGAGATGCCGGTGCGCCGCCCGCCGAACACCCGGATCGCCGACCAGGATCTCGGACACCTCGCCGTGCCGGCGCTGGTCGCCGATCGCAGCTACGTCGACCAGCAGGTGCGGGTTTCGGTGCAGCGGCTGGAGGCGTCGGCCGCGGCGGTGTTCCCCGGCAAGGACATCACGCAGTCCCTGCCGGCGCTGGCGAAGAAGACCGGGGAGCCGGTCGATCCGCAGGTTCGTGTCTCGCCGGCCACGCAGCCCATCGGGGACGGCGCCGATCTGGGCCTGCTCTACCAGCCGGGCGCGCCGAGCTACGACCGCGACACCGGCCGGCTGCGGCCGCGGCCCCTGCCGGGCAATCCGAAGGGCTGGCGGGTGGCGCTCGACGGCGGCGGAGAGGGCACGGATCTGCCGCCGGCGGTGGCGCTCGACGTGGGCTTCCGTCCGCTGCGGCCGCCGCGCGCACCGCTGATCACCCTCGACCGCTACCCGCGGGCCGACATCGCCGGCGAGTTCGACCCCGAGCGCCTGCGTGCGTTCTCACCGTTGTCGGCGGTTCCACTGGAGACGTACAGGGTGTCGGGCGTGCCGGCCGCCGACGACCGTTCGCGGCGGCTGCTCGGTGACCGGCCGCTGCTGCCCACCGGCAGCCCGCTCGGCTATCTGTCGGCGCCGCCGCTGATCCTCACCACCGTCGCCGCGCTCGACGCCATGCCGTTGCCGGCCGCACAGCAGGCCGCACCGATCAGCGCGGTGCGGGTCCGCGTCGGCGGCGTGACCGGCATGGACCCGCTGAGCCGCGAGCGGGTGCGGCTGGTGGCGCAGGACATCGCCGTCGCGACCGGCCTGGACGTGGACATCATGATCGGGTCGTCGCCGGCGCAGCAGGCCGTGGAGCTTCCGGCGGGCCGGCACGGGCGTCCCGCGCTGACGCTGACCGAGCCGTGGTCCCGCAAGGGTGTCGCGGTGGCGATCGTGCAGGCCGCGGACCGCAAGGGCGTGCTGCTCTCCGGCCTGGTGCTGCTGGTCTGCGTGCTGTTCCTCGGCAACGCGGTGGCCGCGGCCGTCCGGGACCGCCGCCGTGAGATGGGGATCCTGGCCTGCCTCGGCTGGCCGGCCGGGCGCCTCGCCGCGGCGATCATGGGCGAGGTCGCCGTGGTCGGACTGGCCGGCGGCGTGTTCGCGGGCGCCGCGGCGCTGCCGCTGGCGTATCTGGCCGGCGTCTCGATCTCGGTGCGCGACGCGCTGCTCGCCGTGCCGATCGGGCTGGCGATCGCCGTGCTCGCGGCGATCGCCCCGGCCGTCTCGGGAGCCCGGGCGGCGCCCGGCGAGGCGTTGCAACCGGCCGTGCGGGTGGTGCGCCGGGCGCGACACCATCGCACGCTGCTGGGTCAGGCTCTGATCCATCTGGTACGCGTGCCGGGCCG
>NZ_JBFAZH010001231.1:0-2215 GCF_040681735.1 Actinoplanes sp. NPDC051633
GTGACCGCCTGGACGTGCTGGCCCGGGTGCTGGTCGTCGACGCCTGGACCGACCGCACCCGCGCCGCGCTGACCCCGATCAAGGAGCCGCGGCGCCTGCTCGCGCTCGCCCTGGCCACCCCCGAGTACACGGTCCACTGAGGAGATACGCATGGACACCCTGACCCGGCGCAAGTTCCTCACCGCGAGCGGCGTGGTGGCCGGCGGCGCGCTCGCGCTCGGCGGCACCGCCTACGTCCTCAGCGAGATCCTGGACTTCCGCCAGGACAACAAGCCGGCCGGCGCGAAGACCCTCGTGCTGGTCACCCTCTACGGCGGCAACGACGGCCTCAATACCGTCATCCCGTACGCGGATCCGGCCTACGCCGCCGCTCGCCCCGGCATGACCTACCCGGCCGAGCAGGTGCTGCGCCTGGACGACGCCTTCGGGCTGAACCCCGGCCTCAAGGGCCTGCACCGGCTGTACGGCGAGAAGCGGCTCGCCGTCATCCGCGGCGTCGGATACCCGAAGCCGGACCGCAGCCACTTCCGCTCGATGGACATCTGGCAGACCGGCTCACCGGACCATCCGGTCGGGACCGGCTGGCTCGGCCGCTGGCTGGACGGCGCGGGCGGCGACCCGCGGCTGGCCGTGTCGTTCGAGCCGGTGCTGCCGCCGCTGCTGGCCGGGGCCAGGAGCGCGGGCGCGACGATACCCGGCGGCGCGCTCAAGCTGCCCAAGGTCCTCACGCCCGCGACGCTCGAAGCGCTGGCCGGCACCCAGGCCGGCGAGACGGCCGCGCAAGCACGGGCGGCATCATGTTTCGCCGACCTGATCCGCGTGCAGGACCTGATGGCGGACGTGGAGGTCGACCCGGGCGATGACGACAGCCCCGGAACGGCGACCGGTGGCGCCGCTCCCCCGCTGGACACCCAGCTGGCCCTGGTCACCAAGTGCATCGAGGCTGGTGCCGCCACCCGCGTCTACTCGGTGTCGCTCGGCGGCTTCGACTTCCACGCCGACGAGAGAGGCGCGCAGGAGGCGATCCTGGCGAAGCTCGACAAGCCCCTCGCCGCGTTCGCCGACCGGATGAAGGACCGCGACGTGGTCATCGTGGTGTACTCCGAGTTCGGCCGCCGGGTGAAGGCGAACGCCTCGGACGGCACCGACCACGGCACCGCGTCGTCGATGTTCGTGCTCGGCAAGGGCGTGCACGGCGGCCTGCACGGCGACCCGCCCAGCCTGACCGACCTGGACGACGGCGACCTCAAGCACACGGTCGACTTCCGCGATGTCTACGGCGCGTTGCTGGCCGGGGCGCTCGGGGTCGATCCGGCGCCCGTGCTCGGCGGCTGGGACGGCCGGTTCCGCGATTTATTTGACGAAGCAAATAAATAGACGTACGCTGAGCGCTGATTGTTGAAGTCTCAACGGAGGCACCGCCATGACCCGCATGCCCGCCCTCTTCCTCAGCCACGGCGCGCCGCCGCTGGTGGACAACGCTCGGTGGGTGTCCCAGCTGCAGGAGCTGGCGGCGGGCCTGCCCAGGCCCACGGCGATCCTGATGGCCTCCGGGCAGTGGGAGTCGGCGCCGATGTTGCTCGGCGCCACCGAGACCGTGCCGCTGGTCTACGACTTCGGCGGCTTCCCGCAGCACTACTACGAGGTGCAATATCGCGCGCCCGGTGCGCCGGAGCTGGCCGCGCGCGTCGAGAAGCTGATGCCCGACTCGGAGCCGGTGACCCGGACCGGCCGGGGGCTCGACCACGGTGCGTACGTGCCGCTGACCGTCATGTACCCGGACGCCGACGTGCCGGTGCTGCAGATGTCACTCCCGACCCTCGAGCCCGACCGGTTGCTCGAGATCGGCCGCCGGCTCGCGCCGCTGCGCGACGAGGGCGTTCTGGTCGTCGGCTCCGGCTTCACCACGCACGGCCTGCCGTTCCTGCGCGACTGGCGGGAGGACGCGGAGGCGCCGGGCTGGTCGCGCGAGTTCGACGCCTGGGCCGCCGAGACGCTGGCCCGCGGCGCGGTCGACGAGCTGGCCGACTTCCGCAGCCGGGCGCCGGGCATGCCGTACGCGCACCCGACCATCGAGCACTTCGCGCCGATGTTCCTCACCCTCGGCGCGGCGAGCGACCCCGAGGGCACGCCCGACCAGCCGATCGACGGCTTCTGGATGGGCCTGGCCAAACGTTCGTTCCTGGTCAGCTGATCTCCAGGATCTTCCCAGCCG
>NZ_JBFAZH010001232.1:0-2212 GCF_040681735.1 Actinoplanes sp. NPDC051633
CGGGCCGCCGGGCACCGGAAAAACCTTCGTCGCCCGGCTGCTGGCCCAGCACCTGGCTACCTCGCCGGACCACATCGAGATCACGCAGTTCCACCCGGCGTACTCGTATGAGGACTTCATCGAGGGCCTGCGACCGGTCACCACGGCGACCGGGATGAACTACGAAGTGCGGCCGGGCGTCTTCACCAAGCTCTGTGCCCGCGCGCTGGCCCGGCCCGACGAGACCTTCGTGATGATCATCGACGAGATGAACCGGGCCGACCTGGCAGCCGTGTTCGGTGAGCTGCTGTTCCTCCTGGAATACCGAGGGAGCACCGAGGTCCGCCTGCCCTATTCGCAGGAGAAGCTGTCCGTCCCGCCGAATCTGCTTCTGCTGGGCACGATGAACACTGCCGACCGCAGCCTCGCCCTCCTGGACTTCGCACTGCGCCGGCGCTTCCACGCCTTTCCCCTCGAACCCAGCGACCAAGTCCTCGAAGCCTGGGCGAAGCACCGGTCGGCCGACAGCTCCGACCTCGTGCTCGGGGTGTTCCGGCTCATCCGCGACCGAGTCGGCCCGAGCGCGCCGGTCAGCCCAGGACACTCTTACTGGATGACCGAAGGGCTGGACGCGGCGGTCGCCGAGCGGATCTGGGCCTATCAGCTCCGGCCCTACCTGGCGGAGTTCTGGTTCGAGCAGCCCGCCGAGCTCGAGCAGCTGGACACCGACGTGCGGGCGCTGATCGGTGAAGGCACCTGAGTTCATCGAGCTGGTCGAGTACCGGACCAGCTCGCACGCGCTGAACCACGACGAGGCAGCGGAACTCGCCGGCCTCACCAAGGGCACCACCGGGACGAAGGACCGCCCGCGGGTGATCGAGCGGCTCACCCCGGTGAAGAAGACCGACACCTATGACATTCAGCCGGGACCCTACGTCGGGCGGTTCCGACTGCGAAGCGGCCGCGTCGTCAACGTGAGCAGCCGGTTCTCGTTCGCCGACCTCGCCACCCTGTTGGCGCTCGGCCGCAAGACCACGATGCTGTATGACGACGCCACCGCCGCCGGGCGGAGCGGCGAGGGTCTCGTCGACCTGATCGCGCTCGCATTTGTTCGTGAGGTGGAGCGCATCGCGGGCCACGGGCTCCTCAAGGGCTATGAGCGCAGGACCTACACGCGGCCGCCCTATGCCGGCGCGCCCTCGATGACCGTTCACCTCAGCGCGCATGCCGGCCGGCCGGACCGGATGGCCACCACCGCCAGCCGGCTCACCCAAGATCTGACCGTGAACCGCATCATCGCCGCCGCCCACCGGCGACTGTGCGGCCTGACGTACCTGACCAAGGGCTTCGACGTGCGCCTGCGCGCGCTGCAACCGGTCTTTCAGCAGCTCACGCCGCTCGACGGCCCTGCACCTCGGGTTGACGTCGTCCCGCCGCGCTATCGCGACGCCTACCAGCTCGCGCGCCTGGTTCTCGGCGATCGGCGCGCCCTGCCCACCGGCGTGGGCGTCGCGGGCGTCAGCGTGCTGTTCAACATGACTCAGATCTGGGAGGAGTACGTCGGCCGCTGGGTGAGCGCGCAATTCCCGGACTGCGACGTCTCCGCCCAACACAAGATCCCGATCGCGGACAAGATCGATGGCTGGGCAGACCTCGTAGTGCTCCGGAAGGGGGTCCCAGAGGCGGTGTTCGACGCCAAGTACCGCCCGTGGAAGGAGCGGCCGACCACGAGCGAGGTGTACCAGATGTTCACCTACGCCAAGCTGCTTGGGGTCTCTCGTGCCGCCCTGGTCCATCCGGGCGAAAAGGCGCAGAGCGCGTCGATCACAATCGGCGGGCTGACCATCGAGAACCGCGCGATCCCGATCGTCTAAGCGGCGGCGCCGCGGAGGATGGCGTCGACCAGGGCCTCCGCGAAGTTCTCGGCCGGGGCGTTCGGGACCAGGTTCAGCAGGTTCTGGGCCAGGCCCGGCGCCGTCAGCATCAGGACCGTCAGCTCTATGTCCAGGTCCTTGCGCAGCTCGCCCGACTCGATGCCGCGGCGCAGCACGCCGCGCATCACGTCCCGGCGGGGCTCGCTCACCGCCTGGAACGCCTTGCGCAGCTCTTCATCGCGGAAGAACTCCGGCAGCAGGCAGGCCGCCACCCGGCCGAACTCCGCCGCCCTCTTGCTGCGCGCCGTCGCCACCAGCATGACCAGGTCCTCGCGCACCGACTCGCCGCGCGGCTGCGG
>NZ_JBFAZH010001233.1:0-2207 GCF_040681735.1 Actinoplanes sp. NPDC051633
CGCCCGGCGCCGCCCACGCCCTGGTGGGCGTGAGCGGCGCCGTCGTTCAGCCGTGAGGGGTGAGACCCCTGCTCAGGTCAGCTGATGCCGTTGTCCGTGCACAGCTTGGCGAAGTTGCCGGTGCAGAGCGCGTCCTTGGTGACGAAGCCGTCGGCCACGACGTCCTTGACGTTCTCCTTGGTGATCGTCTTGGGAACCAGCAGCACCGACGGGACGTCCTTGCCCGACTCCGGGTCCTTGGTGGTAGCGGTGGCGGTGGTCGGCTTCTCGCCCTTGGCCAGCGCGATCGCCAGCCCGGCAGCCGCGTCGGCCTCACCCTTGATCGCCTTGTAGACCGTCATGCACTGGTCGCCGGCGAGGATGTTCTGCAGACCCTGCACGGTGGCGTCCTGCCCGGTCACCGGGACCTGGCCGTTCAGCTTGTTCTTCTTCAGCACCTGGATGACCGCGTTGCCGAGGCCGTCGTTGGCGGCGAGCACACCCTTGATGTTCTTGTTCTGGGTGAGCATCTGCTCGAAGATCGTGCCGGCCTGGGCGTTGTCCCAGTCCGGAACCGGCTGGTCCGGGCCCTTGGTGTAGGTCTTGTCATCGAACTTCGGCTGCAGCACCGAGTCGTAGCCCTGCTTGAACAGCGTGGCGTTGTTGTCGGTGGGCGAGCCGTTGAGCTCGGCCACGACGGGGTTCTTGTAGTTCTTCGCGGTCAGGCAGTCCACCAGGCCCTGGCCCTGCAGCTCGCCGACCTTCACGTTGTCGAACGACACGTAGTAGTCCGCGCCGCCGTTCAGCGTGAGGCGGTCGTAGTCGATGGTGGCGATACCGGCCTGCTTGGCCTTGTCCAGCACGGCCTTACCGGTACCGGAGTCCAGGTTGACGATGACCAGAACCTTGACGCCGCTGGAGATCATGCCGTCCGCGATCGTCTGGAACTGGCTCTTGTCACCCTGAGCGTTCTGGATGTCGGCTTCAACGCCGGCCGCCGCGAACGCCGCCTTGAGGAACTTCGGGTCGTCCGTGCCCCAACGCTGAGAGCTTGCCGTGTCCGGCAGGATGATGCCGACTTTGCCCGGGGCGGAGCCGCCGCCGGTGCTGCCGGTGCCGCTGCCGCTGTCGTCCCCGCCACATGCGGCCAGACTGCCGGTGGCCAGCAGGCCGACCGCGGCAAGGGCGAACATTCCCTTACGCATTACTGATGTCCTTTCGGGTAAATCCGGGCCTTCGTCGGATTCTCCAGGTTGCGCTGACGGGACGTGTGCGCTCGCCAGGACGCAGGTGGATCGAGAGCATTTGTTGTGTCCGGCAACGTATTCCCATCCCGACCGGTAACACAAGGAGTGTTGCCGGGCGTTCTGGTCACAGGGCATAACAATCCGGCAACATGCTCGAAGCGATCGGCGTCTTGGCCGGTCACGGCTTCGGCACCGGTTCCGGCCGTTCGGCTGGACTTGCCCCACAACGTGACGCTAAGTCACTCGGTGGTCCCAACTTGCCGGATCCGGCTAGAAAGATCAGCACTACGACATAACGGTGTCATAACGGTGCGAATTAATGGGCTCTATGTCCGAATGTTCGCGAGGATTGCGGCCGTCAACCGGACCAGGTCGGCCGGCGCCACCCCGACCTGGAGACCACGCCGGCCGGCGGACACGAACATCAGGCCCAGCTCGCTCGCCGAGTCGTCGATCACGGTGGGCAGCGGGCGGCGCTGGCCCAGGGGGCTGATGCCGCCGCGCACGTAGCCGCTGCTGCGCTCGGCGGCCGCGCGGTCGGCCAGGACGGCACGCTTGCCGCCGGCGGCGTGCGCGAGGGCCTTGAGATCAAGATCGCCGGTGACGGGTACGACCGCGGTGGTCAGCGCGCCGTCCACCTCGGCGATCAGGGTCTTGAAGACCTGCTCGGGCGGGATGCCGAGCGCCGCGGCGACCAGCGCACCGTAGTTCGGCGCATCCGGATCGACGTCGTAGGTGCGCAGGGTGTGCTCCACCTTCTGCGCCGAGAGCAGCACGGTCGCGGGGGTGCCGGCGGACTTGGCAGCCTTCTTCGCCATGCGGCGCAGGCTAACGCCCCCCACCCCGGAGCTGGCCGCCGCCTCGCCCACGCCGCCGCCTCGCCCGCCGCCTCCCCCGCCGCCTCGCCCGCCGCCTCGCCCGCCGCCTCGCCCGCCGCCTCGCCCGCCGCCTCGCCCGCCGCCTCGCCCGCCGCCTCGCCCG
>NZ_JBFAZH010001234.1:0-2204 GCF_040681735.1 Actinoplanes sp. NPDC051633
GATGATCGAGCACAGCGGCCCGAAACCCGTCGGCGTGGGGCGTGGGGCGCCCTTCGGCGTGCCGGTGGTGCCCGAGGTGAGCACGATGGTGCGACTGGGCCGGTCCGGTGGCCGCAGCGGATCCGGCGCCGCCGCGGCGATCCGCTCCGCCAGCCGGGAGGCCGGCAGGGACACCTCGGGCGGGACACCCGCGAAGTCGTCATCGTGCACGAGCAGGCGCAGGCTCTGCTCATCTGTCAGCAGCGCCAGCTGCCGCGCCGCGAGGCCGGTGTTGATGAGGACCGGGTCGGCGCCGAGCTGGGCGACGCCGATCAGCGTCTCGAGCAGGCCGGCCGAGTTGCGGCGCAGGATCCCGATCCGGTCGCCGGGGGCGGCCTCCAGCGCGTGGCTCGCGCGGGTCGACCGGTCCAGCAGCTCCGCGTACGTGACGGGACCGCGCTCGTCGTCGATGACCGCGACCCGGCCGGGATCACGGGCGGCGGCCTGCCGCAGCTCGCCCGCCAGGCCGAAACCCCACCGCCGCAACGAGCTCAGCTGGCGCGCGACGCGCAGCGGTGGGCCCGGGACCAGCAACCCGCGCCGAGCCATCGTGGCGGCGATGAACGGCGCGCTCATCACTTGATGTGGACGCCGGAGACGGCTCGCGAGATCACCAGCCGCTGGATCTCGGACGTGCCCTCGAAGATGGTGTAGATCTTGGCGTCCCGGTACATCCGCTCCACCGGATGGTCCCGCACGTACCCGGCGCCGCCGAGGATCTGCACCGCCTTCTCGGTGACCGCGACGCCGACCTCGCCCGCCTTCAGCTTCGACATCGAACCCTCGGCCGCGGTGAACGGGCGATCGTTGGCGCCCATCCACGCGGCCCGCCAGACCAGCAGCCGGGCGGCGTCGATCTCGGTGCGCATGTCGGCGAGCGCGAAGGCGATGGCCTGGTTCTCGATGATCGGGCGGCCGAACTGCACGCGGTCCTTCGCGTAGTCCAGTGCGTACTCGTACGCGGCGCGCGCGATGCCCAGCGCCTGCGCGCCGACCGCCGGCCGGGACAGCTCGAAGGTCCGCATCGCGGCCTGCCCGCGGGACTGCTGCCCGGAGCGGGCGCGGGCCAGCCGCTCGTCCAGCGCCTCCTTGCCGCCGAGCAGGCAGCTGCCGGGCACCCGCACCGAGTCGAGGAAGACGTCGGCGGTGTGCGAGGCGCGCAGCCCCAGCTTCTTGAGCTTCCGGCCGCCCTCGAGGCCTTTGGTGCCGGGCGGGATGACGAACGCCGCCTGGCCGCGCGCCCGCAGCCCGGGATCGACCGAGGCGGTCACCACGTGCACGTGGGCGATGCCGCCGTTGGTGGCGTACGCCTTCTGCCCGGTGATCTCCCACTCGTCCCTGGCCTCGTCGTAGACGGCCCGGGTCCGCATCGCGCCGACGTCCGAGCCGGCCTCGGGCTCGGTGGTGCAGAACGCGCCCACCTTGGGGTCATCCGCGTCGCCGAAGCACTGCGGGACCCACTCCAGGAGCTGGTCGGGCGTGCCTGAGCCGTAGATCGCGGCGACCGCGAGCGACGTGCCGGCGATCGACATGCCGATGCCGCCGTCGCCCCAGAAGAGCTCCTCATTGGCCAGCGCCAGCGAAAGCCCGGTGCGGTCGGACCACGTGTTGGCCAGGAACTCGTACCCGTACAGCCCGATCTTGGCAGCCTCCTGGAGCACCGGCCACGGTGTCTCCTCGCGCTCGTCCCACTCGGCGGCGGCCGGCCGGATCACGCTCTCGGCGAAGCCGTGCACCCACTCCCGCAGGTCCGTCTGCTCCTCGTCGAGGCCCATCCAGAACTCCATGGACCGATACCCCTTCCGGCCGGTAACCGTTACCGCAGGTAACACTAAAGCGCGGCGACGCTCCCGGCAAGATGGGGCGCGCGTCCGTCCACCCTGAACTCCCATCCGTCGCCCGCGGCGATCGCGGTGAAGCCGACCCGGGCGGGCAGCAGGATGGGTCGCTTGAAGCTCGTCCGGACGGTGTACCGCTCGGGCAGCCGGCCGGTCAGCGCCGCCAGGCACCGGGCCTTCGTCCACATGCCGTGCGCGATGGGCCGCGGGAATCCGAAGAGCCGCGCGCCCAGGCGCGAGGTGTGGATCGGGTTCCGGTCGCCGGAGACCGCGGCGTAGTCGGTGCCGGCGCGCGCCGGAATCCGCCACTCCGCGGTGGGATCCGGC
>NZ_JBFAZH010001235.1:0-2203 GCF_040681735.1 Actinoplanes sp. NPDC051633
GCCCGCCGCCGAACCGCCGGCGGCGGCTCCCGGTGCGCGTGCTCGTCATCCTGGTCGACCGGCGGGTGATGGCCGCCGACTGCTTCACCGGGACCTCGGGGACGTGCCGGACGGGGATCACCTCGGCCGTCGGCGGCTCGGCGACCGCCGGCGGAGCTGTGGCCGGCGCGACGGTGGCCAGCTCGACGGTCGGCGGCTCGGCCGGGACGCGGGCGGGCGCCATCCCGCACTCGTCGCAGTATCCGTCCACGATGGAGCCGGGACAGTTCCGGGCGCACCTCACGATGCGACATCCCGCAGCGCGTCCTGGTACGCCGTCACCGCAACCCGGGCCGCCGCCAGATCCACCGGCGCGGTGTAGAGCAGGTCCCGCACCCGGCCCGCCGCCGCGGCCAGCTCCGGCGCGGAGTCCAGCCCGCGCCGCTTCGCCTTCGCCTGGTACGACTCGAACAGCCCGCGCAGCTCGTTGCGCGCCGAGAGCAGGCCGTCGTTGCGCACCGCCACCTCGTCGAGCACGGCCTGCCGCTCCTGCGCCCGCCGAGTCCACTCGGCCAGCCGCGGGCTGATCAGCGCCCAGTGCCCGGCCGCGGCGAGGGCGTCCACCGCCATCAGGTCGGGCCGCAGGTCCGGGCCCTCCGCGATCGGGGCGGCGCCCGCCGAGATCCGGCTCGCCGCGTGCGCCGCCGTGAAGTGTGCCGCCCGTTCGGCCGCCTCGATCTCGTCCAGCAGCTTGTGCGCGTCGGCCAGCCGCCGGCTCAGCGTGTCGCGCAACTCCCCGGCCGAGGTCCGCTCGGCGTCCGCCCGCTCGATCAGCGCGCGGATCGCGGTCAGCTCGGCCTCGTCCACGCCGAGCGGGTCGGAGGACATGGTCGCGGTGAAGTACTTGAGCCGCCGGTCCGCCTCGTCCAGCTGGGGCGTACGGCTGCCGGACCGCCGGACCAGCGACCGCACGTTCTCCAGCGAGGCGGCCGTCTCGGCGCTGCGGGACAGCAGCCGCTGCCACACGTCCCCGGCGCGGGCCACCACGTCGGCCACCCTCGCGAACGACGACTCCATCTCGGACAGCAGCTCACCCGGCGTGCACGTCTGCGTGACCTGCCCGGCGCCGAGCAGCCCGCGCTGGGTCAGCGGGACCACCGACGTGGACAGGGTGATCGAGGGGCCCACCACCTGGTGGGCGAACTCCGGTCCGGCCCGGTCACGCAGCGCCCGCGCCTCGGTGATCGCCTTGGTGAGCTGCGCGTACGACTCCCACAGCCGGGTCAGCGCGTCCTTGGCCTTGGCCCACTCCGACGCCGTCCGGCCGGTCAGCGTGCGCTGGTCGAGGTCGTGGCGCGCGGCGTTGTTGTCCAGGTCGATCAGGTTCTGGGCGACGACGGCCGCGGCCGACTCGAGGCGCGCCAGCTCGGCGGCGGCGCGCCTGGAGTCGGCGGCGACGGCGCGGGGCTCGATCATGACGTGTACTCGGCGGCGGGCGGCGCCGGGACCGGGCCGAACTCGCCGAGCCACCGCTTGTAGGTCTTCGCCCAGGTGCCGTTCGCGCGGTTGCGCTCGAGCACCTGGTTGACGAACTTGATCAGGTCGGTGCGCTCCGGGGAGATCGCTATCCCGTACGGCTCGGCGGTGAACTTGGGCCCGACCACCCGCGCATACGGGTCCTGCGCGACCAGCCCGGCCAGGATGCTGTCGTCGCCGGCGATCGCGTCCACCTCGTTCTGCTGGAAGGCGACCAGGCAGGCGGCGAAGCTCGGCCGGCCCACCGCGACCGGCTTCGCCGGGTGCTTGGCGACGGCGTCCAGCGAGGTCGACCCGACGGCCGCGCAGACCCGGCGTCCACCCAGATCCGGCAGGCCGTTCACGCCGTTGTCCTTCGCCGCCTCCGAGACCAGCACCCGCTTGCCGGCGTCGTAGTACACCGTGGAGAAGCCGACCCGCGCCTTGCGATCGCAGGTGATGGTCAAGGTGTCGGCGACCATGTCCACCGATCCGTCGATGACGTGATCCACCCTCTTGTCGTACCCGATGACCTTGATCTCGATCTTGCGGGGGTCGTCGAAGATGGCCGCCGCGACCTGCCGGCCCATGTCCACGTCGAAGCCCTCGACCACGCCTGTGATCGGGTTGAGGGTGTGGTAAAGCAGATTGTCCTGGCTTGTGGCCAGGTTCTGGCGGACGGGTTTGTGGTTGGGCGCCATCGTCGACC
>NZ_JBFAZH010001236.1:0-2202 GCF_040681735.1 Actinoplanes sp. NPDC051633
GCCGCCGTTCGCAGAGTGTGGATCAGAGCGGGCGGATGTTCTCCGCCTGCGGGCCCTTCTGGCCCTGGGTGATGTCGAACTCCACCTTCTGGTTCTCGTCGAGGCTGCGGAAGCCGCTCGCCGAGATCGCGGAGAAGTGGGCGAACACGTCCGCCCCGCCGTCGTCCGGGCTGATGAAGCCGAAGCCCTTGTCGGCGTTGAACCACTTCACGGTACCTGTAGTCATGTCTGCTCCTCGCAGGCTGTTAGAGACCGCACTGTGCGGACCCTTACGCCGCCGCGTTGATCACCCGCGTCGAAACGACACGAACAACGAAAAGGCGCCCGGACGGGTTTCAGATACCCCATCAGGCGCCGGAAAACGTCTACGGAAATCAAAACTGCAACCCGGCAACCGTAGCACATGACCGGTCGCCGACCCCATGGCGGTCCTCGTCTGCTGCCAGGTCGCGTGGTCGGCACGGGGACGATCACGTCGTAACGTTGCGGTAGGTCAATACCCTCAGTCGCGTGGGCGGACCCATCTCGCTGGTCCTGGCTGAGGTTGCTTTGGTGGCCTGGGCGCTGTCCTATGGGGTCGTCATGGTGGCGACGCGCCCGCGGCGACGGGTGGCTTCCGGTGACGAAGGCGGCTCCGTACGGACGTTACCGGCACCGGCGCTTGCCGCGCTGCTCGCCCGGGCGGATGGCAGGGTGCCTCCGGCGGCGCCGGTGGCCACGCTGTTGGATCTGGTGGCTCGCCGGATGGTGATCGTGTCCGGCGACGCTCACGGGCAGCAGTGGTACAGCGCGTCCGGGCCGGCCCCGGCCGACGCGGACGGGGAACCGGTGTTGCTGTCGTTCGAGCGCCATGTGCTCGACCATGTCGCGAGGCGGGCACAGTTGGGCGGCGGGGCGGTACCGCTTGCCGGCCTGCGGTTGGAGTCCGGCGAACATGCCAAACGGTGGTACGCCGAGTTCAACAGGCAGGTGATTGCCGAGGCCCGGCGGTTGAACCTGGTCGCCGACCGCGGCCCCTGGCCGCTGCGAGTCCTGCTGCGCCTGGGCCTGCTCGTGCCCGCCGTTCTCGCGGCCGTGGTTGCTCTTCGCGAGGACGGTGGATGGACGTTGGTGATGTACATCTTCTTCGGCTACGCCGCAGCCACGCTCCCGGTACGGCTGCTGAATCGCGTGGTGCCCAGAGGGGCCGGGATCGCCGTCGCAGCCAGGTGTCGCTCGATGCGCGCCGAGCTTTTGCGGTATCCGCTCGGCGACAACGCGCCGCCCGGGGACCGCCGGCCGGCATACGCGATGGCTTTCGGCCTCACTTCCCCGCAGCGCGGCGCCACTGCCTTCAAGCCTGGTGGTGACCTGGTCTGGTCACCGTGGACCGGCCGCTGGGTTCGGGTCGTCTCGAGATGGTCGCTGAGCTTCGGCGCATCGCCGATGGTGGCATTGATCGGATTCGTGCCGGCAGTGCTGTTCTTCGGCATCTGGGGCGTGTTGCTCGGCGGCCTGACGCAACAACTCGGCCGAAGTCAGGTGGCCCGGATGTGGCCGGCCGCGTTGCTCGTTCTCGGCTGGGCGGTGTGGGTCTGCGGCACCGTCCTGTTCGCCCGATGGTTCTACCGATCGGTGTACGACCTGCTGGTCCCGCCGGTGACCATCATCGGGCAGGTCGTGTTCCTGGAGTCCCTGGTCAGCAGCAACTCCGAGAATCCGGACAACTACTACGTCGCCGTCGACGACGGGACGACCGATCGCATCACCCGGTACGAGATCAGCCGTGGCCTGCACGATCGGCTGCGCTACGGAAGTTGGCTGAGCCTGCAGGTGCGGCCGAAGCTCCGATCGCTCGTCCACGCAGAAGTTCTGCCCACGCCCGAAGCTTCCCCGGGCCAGTCCGGTCGCCGCCCGGCCTCCGGACAGTGACCCGCCCACCGAAAGCAGGAGGAGAACCGATGCGGCGCAGTGCAGTAACAACCGCCTGGCGCGCCCCGACGAGGAGGCCTGCGATCGGCATGGCTGCGATCGGTACGGCTGCAGTCTGTCTGGCCGTGATGAGCCTGACGGGATGCGGAGGCAGCGGAGAGGCCGACAGCCCGTCCACCACACCGGTCGGCGCGCCCACGGCCTCGGCCACCGGATCGGCCGCGGCGCGCCCACAGAAGGGCAATGCCGGTGGCGCATACTGCGACGTGTTCCGCGACCAGGGAGCCAAAC
>NZ_JBFAZH010001237.1:0-2197 GCF_040681735.1 Actinoplanes sp. NPDC051633
ATTACGAAGCGAGGACTTCCGGAGCGAACAGCTCTACCTGGACCGCCTCTACCACCGTCTGGATGTGCTCCGCACCCAGGCTGACCAGCGGCTTCGCACGATTCTGCTGGAGGCGGGCGGCACCCCGCAGGGCCGGTCGCAGCGGGAGGCGACGCGCGCTCATTACGCGGAACAACTCGCGCAGATGAATGCGGTGGAGAACGGTCTTTGTTTCGGCCGGCTCGATTTCACCGCAGATCAACCGCGCTATATCGGCCGGATCGGGCTCTTCGCCGAGGACCGTTCCGAGGACCCGTTGCTGATCGACTGGCGGGCCCCGGCGGCGCGGCCGTTCTACCTCGCCACGGCGGTGTCACCAGAGGGGGTGACCCGGCGCCGGCACCTGCGCACCAAGGGCCGTGAGCTGACCGGGATCGACGACGAGGTGCTCGACCTGACGGCCGGCGGCGGCGCCGGCCGCGAGGACGTGACCGGCGAGGCGGCGCTGCTGTCCGCGCTGAACGCGGGCCGCACCGGGCGGATGCGCGACATCGTCGAGACCATCCAGGCCGAGCAGGACGAGGTGATCCGGTCGGGGCTGGCGGGTGTGCTCGTGGTTCAGGGCGGCCCGGGCACCGGCAAGACGGCGGTGGCGCTGCACCGCGCCGCGTATCTGCTCTTCACCCATCGGGCCCAGCTCACCAAGCAGGGCGTGCTGATCCTGGGCCCGAACCCCACCTTCCTGCGCTACATCTCCCAGGTGCTGCCGTCGCTGGCCGAGACCGGCGTGCTGCTCGCCACGCTGGGGGACATGTTCCCGGGGGTACGCGCCCGCGCCGAGGAGCCGTCCGCCACCGCCGCGCTCAAGGGGCAGCTGACCATGCCGGCCGTGCTGGCCGCCGCGGTCAGCGACTGGCAGACCGTGCCGGACGACTTCGTCGAGGTCGACCACGACGGCTATCCGCTGCGGATCGAGCGGGCGGTGTGCGAGGACGCCCGGGCGGCCGCGCGCAAGACCGGCCGGCCGCACAACATCGCGCGGTCCATCTTCGTCACCGAGGTGATCCACGCCCTGTCACTGCAGATCGCCGAGCGGATCGGCGCCGACCCGCTGGGCGGCGACAACCTGCTCTCCGACGCCGATCTCGCGGAGACGCGCCGCGAGCTGCGCGAGGACATCGACGTGCAGGCCGCGGTGTTCGAGATGTGGCCGGTGCTGACCCCGCGGCGGGTGCTCCGCGAGCTGCTCAGCTCGCCCGAGCGGCTGGCCGCGGCCGGCGCCCCGCCGGTCTTCCTCAGGGACCGCGCCGCGGCCTGGACGCCGGCCGACGTGCCGTTGCTGGACGAGCTCGCCGAGCTGCTGGGTGAGGACGACACGCTGAAGAAGCGGGCCGTCGAGCGCGAGCGGGCCGAGGCGATCGACTACGCCGAGGGCGTGCTCGAGATCGTCGAGGGCTCGCGGTCACTGGACTTCGAGGACGAGGGCGAGGGCGAGCTGCTGTCCGCGCTCGACGTGGTGGACGCGGCCGGGTTCGTCGAGCGGCACGAGGTGCTCGACACGCGAACGGCTGCGGAGCGGGCCGCGGCCGACCGCACCTGGGTCTTCGGGCACGTGATCGTGGACGAGGCGCAGGAGCTGTCGCCGATGGCCTGGCGGCTCCTGATGCGCCGGGTGCCGAGCCGGTCGCTGACCGTCGTCGGTGACGTCGCGCAGACCCCCGAGCTGGCCGGCACCACGACGTGGGAGCAGGTCTTCGAGCCGTACGTGGCGCAGCGCTGGCGGCTGAGCGAGCTGACCGTCAACTACCGCACCCCGGCCGAGGTGATGGCCGTGGCGGCCGACGTGCTGGCTGCGATCGATCCGTCGCTGCAGCCGCCTCGGTCGGTCCGCGAGGCCGGCGTCGCGCCGTGGGCCCGGCGGGTCTCTCCCGCGGAGATCGACGCTTCGCTGGTCGACTGCGTCAGGGCCGAGCTGGCCGAGGTCGGCGAGGGCCGGGTCGGCGTGATCGTCCCGGAGAACCGGGAGGGCGAGCTCGGCCACGAGCTGATGAAGGCGATGCCCGACGCGGCCGTCGGCGAGCAGCCCGACCTGCGCAACCAGGTGGTGATGCTGACCGTGCGGCAGGCCAAGGGCCTCGAGTTCGACTCGGTGCTGGTGGCCCAGCCCGACGAGATCATCGCGGAGTCGCCGCGGGGCCTGAGTGACCTCTATGTCGCG
>NZ_JBFAZH010001238.1:0-2194 GCF_040681735.1 Actinoplanes sp. NPDC051633
GCCGGCCGACGCCACGAAGCTCGCCCAGCAGGCGTCCGACTACGCCGCCGTGGTGAACGCCTGCCTGGCGGTCAGCCGGTGCCGCGGCGTCACCACGTGGGGCATCACCGACAAGTACTCGTGGATTCCGGGCGTCTTTCCCGGGCAGGGCGCGGCGCTGCTCTGGGACGACGGCTACGCCGCGAAGCCCGGGTACCGGTCGGTGGCCACGGCGCTCGGCGCCACCACGCAGGCGGCCGGCATCACGGTCAGCGGCGGCCGGATCCTCGAGGCGACCGGCGACCCGTTCGTGATGCGCGGCGTCAACCACGCGCACACCTGGTATCAGGACCGCACGCCGGCCGCGCTCGCCGACATCAAGTCACTCAAGGCCAACACCGTCCGCGTGGTGCTCAGCAGCGGCCAGCGGTGGACGAAGAACGACGCGTCCAACGTGGCCGGTGTGGTCTCCGGATGCAAGGCCAACAAGCTGATCTGCGTGCTGGAGGTGCATGACACCACCGGGTACGGCGAGGAGTCGGCCGCCGCCACGCTCGCCCAGGCCGTCGACTACTGGATCAGCGTGAAGAGCGCCCTGGACGGCCAGGAGGCGTACGTCATCCTGA
Source organism: Actinoplanes sp. NPDC051633 (assembly GCF_040681735.1). NCBI lineage: Bacteria > Bacillati > Actinomycetota > Actinomycetes > Micromonosporales > Micromonosporaceae > Actinoplanes > Actinoplanes sp. NPDC051633. Next base: position 606 of record NZ_JBFAZH010001238.1, read on the forward strand.
ACATCGGCAACGAGCCGTGGGGCAACACGAACGCCTCCGGCTGGACCGCCGCCACGACCAGCGCGATCGGCCGGCTGCGCGCCGCCGGATTCCAGCACGCTCTCATGGTCGACGCGCCGAACTGGGGCCAGGACTGGCAGTTCGTCATGCGCGACAACGCGGCCTCGGTCTTCGCCAGTGACCCGCAGCGCAACACGATCTTCTCGATCCACATGTACGGCGTCTTCGACACCGCGGCCGAGATCGACGACTATCTGGGCCGCTTCCAGACCGCCGGCCTGCCCATCGTGGTCGGCGAGTTCGGCCACAACCACTCCGACGGCAACCCCGACGAGGACGCCATCCTCGCCTCCGCGCAGGCCCGTGGCATCGGTTACCTCGGCTGGTCGTGGAGCGGCAACGGGGGCGGCGTCGAGTACCTCGACCTGGTCACCAACTTCGACAAGGCCCAGCTGACGAGCTGGGGTCAGCGCCTCTTCAACGGCGCCAACGGCATCGCCGCGACCTCCCGCGAAGCGAAGATCTACGGCGGGACGGATCCGGACCCCGATCCCGATCCGGACCCCGAGCCCACGCCGCGCGGGTGCACGGCCGCGTACACGGTCAGCAACCAGTGGGGCGGCGGCTTCCAAGGATCCGTCACCGTCACCGCGGGCTCGTCCGCGATCACCGGCTGGACCGTCACGTGGACCTGGCCGAACGGGCAGCGCTTCACCAACACCTGGAACGCCCAGGTCACGTCGAACGGCGACGCGATCTCCGCGCGGAACGCGTCGTACAACGGCTCTCTCGCCGCCGGAGCATCCACCAGCTGGGGGTTCACCGCCAGCAGTGGCAGCACCAACACCGCCCCGACGCCCGCCTGCGCGGCGTCCTGACCCCACCGAGGAGCACAACCCGTGAAACATCCCCGATCTCTACGCCGCGCACTGACCGTGGCGGTGGCATCCACCTTGGTCACCGGCGTCGGACTGGTCGCCGCCCACCAGGCGAACGCCGCCGCGGGCTGCCGCGTCAACTACACCGTGAACCAGTGGAGCACCGGCTTCACCGGCAACGTGACGGTCACCAACCTCGGTGACCCGATCACCGGCGGCTGGAACCTCAAGTGGGCCTTCGCCGGCAACCAGCGCATCACCCAGGGCTGGAGCGCCACGATCACCCAGAGCGGGCAGAACGTGACCGCCGTCAACCCGTCGTGGGCGACGTCGCTCGGCACCAACGCCGCGGCCAACTTCGGCTTCAACGCCGACTACTCCGGCACCAACGCCACACCCGCGTCGTTCTCGCTGAACGGCACGGTCTGCACCGGCGGCACCACCAACCCGACGCCCGACCCGACCACCCCGACACCGACCGACCCGACACCCAGCGACCCGGGTCCGACCCCGTCCGACCCGCCGCCCGCCGGTTCGCGGGTGGACAACCCGTACGCGGGCGTGCAGGGCTACGTCAACCCGGAGTGGAAGGCCCTGGCCAACGCCGAGCCCGGCATATAGGATTGGTTTTTAGGAAATTTAATCTGCAATATATCCTTGTTTAAAACTTGGAAATTATCGTGATCAACAAGTTTATTTTCTGTAGTTTTG
>NZ_JBFAZH010001239.1:0-2193 GCF_040681735.1 Actinoplanes sp. NPDC051633
GTCGGGCTCCACGGGCTCCCGGGCGGCCTCGGGCGCGGGTGAGGTCCAGAATTTGCGGTACGCGACCAGCAGGGACAGGGCGACGACGCACCACAGCAGCAGGTTGAACACGATCGCGCGGGTCGCGTCGGAGCTACCCTCGGCGTAGAGGCCGTCGATGTTGATCGAGCCTTCGGCGCTGTGCGCGATGAGGGTGATCAAGGCGCTGCCGCCGGCCTGGTCGAACAGCCACACGTACCAGAAGGTCACGGCGACGGTGGTGATGGCCTCGTAGGGCTTCAGGTGGAACTGGTCGAGGAAGAACAGGGGTCCGTGCCAGACGGTGATCAGCACGGCGAGGATCCCGGCCGAGAGCAGCGGCGAGTGCCGGTTCTGCAGGATCGGCAGCGCGTAGCCACGGAAGCTGGGCTCCTCGCTGAGCGGTCCGTTGAGCGGGTTGACCATGGTGATCCCGATCGCGAGCGGCACACCGAGCCAGGCACTGGCGGCACCCTCGGGCGCCGCCGCGCCGGTGACCATGGTGAGGACCATCGTGCCGGCGTTGACCAGCAGCGGTACGGCGAGGGCGAGCGCGTACCAGATCCAGTTGACCCGCCAGCGGATCACCCGTTTACCGATCTCCTTGAGCCCGCCCAGGCCGTCGGCGACGAAGGCGACGACCAGCGCGGAGACGAGGGCGCCGATGTTGGAGAACGAACCCCACGGAAGCGGCGCCCAGGTGAGGACGTAGGCGAGGGCGAAGAAGGCGATGAGACGGTGCGAGCGTACGAGCGTTCGGAAGCTGGACATCGCGGAACCCCTGACGGCGGTGTTGCGGCCGGTCCGGACGACGCGGCTCGTTGGGTTCACCGTCACATCGGCGCGCGCCACGCAATAGCCGGGATGCCGGTGGACGAAGGGTTCGGGTTTCTGGCATACCGCCGCTACTGGTACTTGTCCGGTTGTCGCGGATGGCGGACGCACCGACGTCGCAACTCACCTCACATCTTCCGAGCATCACGCCGCGCGGCGACGTACTCGTGCACCCACTCGAAAAACCGCGCGTAGAGGCCGTCGACGGCAGGTCCACCATTCTCGCTGGAATCCGCAACCGCCTGCGTGTGGAACAGCGACATGAAGATCGTGAGCGCCAGCGGAAATTCGTCGAAGTCTGCCATCAGCCCACTGCGCTGCGACGTACACGGCCACGGCTCCGCGCAGTCCTCACAGATCCAAGAGGGCCGCGCCGGCTGATGAAACCTGGCCATCAGGGGGCGTCCGAGATGATCCGGAGTAGTCGCCTCCGTGCGCGACACATGGCTATCCCCTGTCGATCGGTTGCTCCACGGATGGCACCGGCAGGAAACGCCCGCCAGAATCACGATCACGGATCAGCACGGCCGTGGGAATGCCGCCATCGGGCCCGACTTCCTGTCACGGTTATCGGTTCGACCTCGGTCCGACCAGGGAGTACGTGGCAATCGGGCCGATCGTTGGCAATGAGCGCGGTGGGCTGTTCGGTCTACTCTGGGCATCAGGTCGTGCATCGTCCGAAGTCGTGAGGCCGGGAGGAAGGAGATGCGATGCCCGCTCATCCGGAGACTCTCGCCGACCGTCAACCGAACGGGAAACTGATCGCGGCTCGCGGCCGACTACAGTCTCCCTACCATCGCGGCAAGGCGATGTCCCGTGCGGAGCTGGCCGATCGCGTGAACGGAGCGTTGGACGATCTCTATTCCGACTGGATCAACGTCGCTGCGCTATACGTCACTGATCGCTGGATCGGAAGCCTTGAGCGCGGTGAACGCCGCTGGACCAGCGCAGAACGCCGTGCAGCGCTGCGTCGGGCCACGGGCGCGCTGACCGATCACGACCTGGGCCTTCACAAACCGCGACATGCCGAGCGGGGCGTGAGTGCCGAGGTCCTCGGCCGCATGGCACGCCTGGAGTCGAGCGATTTGGTCGGCGGCCGCCGAGACACCATGGGAGGTCTTGGCCGGCACCAGGCTCGCGACCTGACCAAGCGCGTCGAGATAGCGCCATTCAAGCCTGCCGACGAATCCTTCGTCGATTTGTCGGAGGGCTCGGGCAGCGGGTGGAACAGCTTCTCAAGAATTACGAACGCCCTGGCAGAACAGCGCCAGGCCGTCGCGCCAGAAGCACTGCTCAGTCTCGTGGAGGCGCACCGTGAATGCTTGGCCACGCTGTTTCGGC
>NZ_JBFAZH010001240.1:0-2189 GCF_040681735.1 Actinoplanes sp. NPDC051633
GGTGACGTCACGATCAGCCAGATCGCCTTCTGGGACGAGGAGGCGATCACCCACTTCCGCACCCAGTGGCACGAGGTCAAGGCCGACTTCGTCGACGACCCGGTGGCCGCGCTGACCCGGGCGCACGACCTGCTCACCGAGGCGGTCAACGAGCTGACCGAGGCACTGCTCGCCGAGCGGGACGAGCTCGACCCGCTGGACGGCAAGGCCACCCCCGACACCGAGAGCATGCGGATGGCGATGCGGGGCTACCGCGAGTTCCTCGACCGGATCCTCGCCCTGTAGCGAAACGGGCGCTTCAGAAAGCGCGTCATTTCACCTACCGTTGAGTTCATCACCTGATGAATTCAGCGGGAGGAACCATGGGCTCTGCCATCGAGGTTTCGGGACTCGTGGTCCGGCGCGGCCGCCGCGAGGTCCTGCACGGCGTCACCTGCAGCGTGCCCAGCGGCCTGGTGACCGGCCTGCTCGGCCCGAGCGGCAGCGGCAAGACGACGCTGATCCGGGCGATCGTCGGCGTCCAGATCGTCGAGTCCGGCACGGTGACCGTGCTGGGCCACCCGGCCGGCTCGGCCGAGCTGCGGCACCGGGTCGGCTACGTCACGCAGGCGCCCAGCGTCTACGCCGACCTGACCGTTCGCGAGAACGTGCGGTACTTCGCCACCCTCTACGGCCTCGGCGCCGCCGACGCCGACCGGGCGATCCGCGACGTCGGCCTCGCCTCGGCCAAGGATCAGCTGGTCGGTGACCTCTCCGGCGGCCAGCGCAGCCGCGCGTCGCTGGGCTGCGCGATGATCGGCCGGCCCGCCTTGCTGATGCTCGACGAACCGACCGTCGGGCAGGACCCGGTGCTGCGCGCCGACCTCTGGGCACAGTTCCACGAGCTCGCCGCGCAGGGCACGACGCTGGTGGTCTCCAGCCACGTGATGGACGAGGCCGGCCGCTGTGACCGCCTGCTGCTGGTCCGCGAGGGCCGGCTGATCGGTGACGACAGCCCCGCGGCGATCCGGGCGGCGGCCGGCACCGACGACCTCGAGGAGGCGTTCCTCAAGCTGATCCGGGAGCACGAGGGGGCGGCGGCATGAGGACCCTCGCGACCGCCGCCCGGATCCTGCGCCAGCTGCGGCACGACCGGCGCACCGTCGCGCTGCTGGTCGCGGTGCCCTCGCTGCTGCTGGTGCTGCTGTATTACATGTTCCGCAACGCGGGCCCGACCTTCGACCGGATCGCGCTGATCATGCTCGGCGTCTTCCCGTTCGTGATCATGTTCCTGGTGACCAGCATCGCGATGCTGCGCGAGCGGACCAGCGGCACCCTCGAGCGGCTGCTCACCACGCCGCTGGGCAAGCTGGATCTGCTGTTCGGCTACGGCCTGGCGTTCGGGCTGGCCGCGGCGGTGCAGGCCGCCGTGGCGGTGGGTGCGGCGTACTGGCTGCTGGGGCTGGAGACCGCCGGAGGCGCCGGGATGGTGGTCCTGATCGCGGTGGTGAACGCGGTGCTGGGGGTGGCGCTCGGATTGTTCTGCAGCGCCTTCGGCCGCACCGAGTTCCAGGCCGTACAGTTCCTTCCGGTGGTGGTCGTGCCGCAACTGTTGCTGTGCGGGTTGTTCGTGCCGCGCGGGCAGATGGCCGGCTGGCTGCAGGCGGTCAGCGACGTGCTGCCGCTGACCTACGCGGTGGACGCCCTGATCGAGGTCGGGGCGTCGGCCGACCCCACCGGCACGATGTGGGCCGATCTGGCGGTCGTGACCGGCGCGGCGGTGATCGCGCTGGTGCTGGCCGCCGCGACGTTGCGGCGAAGAACACCCTGAGAACACCTGAGAGGCGAAGGAAAGCGTGCGTGGTACGACGTAGCGGGCGGCGTCCCGGCAACCAGGACACTCGCCAGGACATCCTCGCGGCCGCCCGTGACGTCTTCGCCGAGAAGGGCTTCGACAAGGCCTCGATCCGCGCGATCGCGACCGCCGCCGACGTCGACCCGGCGCTGGTGCACCACTACTTCGGCACCAAGGACAAGCTCTTCCTGGCGAGCATGAACATGCCGATCAACCCGGCCGAGCTGGTCCCGCACGCGCGGGCCGGCCCGCGGGAGGAGGGCGGCGCGGCGGTGGTGCGGCTGTTCAACTCCGTGTGGGGCTCGCCGGCCGGCGCCCCGGCGGGGGCGAATCGGGCCGCGGCGGTGTGCACCCA
>NZ_JBFAZH010001241.1:0-2186 GCF_040681735.1 Actinoplanes sp. NPDC051633
CACGGCTTACCGACGGCGCCGCTCACGCCCACCTGGGCGTGGGCGGCGCCGGGCGTGGCACCCCTCTCACCCCGGTCACTAGCGAAGGAGAACCATCCGTGGCCGCGACACCCCTTCTGGAGCTGCGCGGGATCGACAAGAGTTTCGGTCCCGTCCAGGTCCTGCACGACGTCGGACTCAGCGTCTATCCCGGCGAAGTCACCGCTCTCGTCGGCGACAACGGCGCCGGCAAGTCCACCCTCGTCAAGTGCGTCAGCGGCATCTATTCGATGGACGCGGGCACGGTCACCTTCGACGGCCAGCAGGTCGCCATCCACACCCCCCGGGACGCCGCCGCGCTCGGGATCGAGGTCGTCTACCAGGACCTCGCACTGTGCGACAACCTGGACATCGTCCAGAACATGTTCCTCGGCCGGGAGAAGACCAAGGGCCTCACCCTCGACGAGCCGACCATGGAGCAGATGGCCGGCGACACGCTGGCCGGCCTCTCGGTGCGCACCGTGAAGTCGCTGCGCCAGCTCGTCGCCAGTCTCTCCGGTGGCCAGCGGCAGACCGTCGCCATCGCCAAGGCGGTGCTCTGGAACAGCCGCGTGGTGATCCTCGACGAGCCCACCGCCGCCCTGGGCGTGGCGCAGACCGCGCAGGTGCTCGAGCTGGTCCGCCGGCTCGCGGACAACGGCCTCGGCGTGGTGCTCATCTCGCACAACATGAACGACGTGTTCGCGGTGTCGGATCGGATCGTGGCGCTCTACCTCGGCCGGACCGCGGCCCAGGTGAAGGCGACCGATGTCACGCACTCCCAGGTGGTCGAGCTGATCACCGGTGGCCGCAGCGGGAACCTCGGCCTGCCGCCGGAGAAGCCCTCCGACTTCGTCGACATCACGCCTCCTGGAGACGACCGATGAGCACAACCACGACCGGCTCGGCCGGCAAGGTCAAGGTGGCCAAGCCCACGGTCGCCAGCCACATCCACGACTACATCGGACGGGTCCGCGGCGGCGACATCGGCAGCCTGGCGGCCGTCCTCGGCCTCGTCGTGCTGACCCTGATCTTCGGTGTCGCGCGGCCGGACACGTTCTTCAGCGAGCTCAACTTCGCCAACTTGTTCGCGCAGGGCGCCGCGGTCTGCTTCATCGCGATGGGTCTCGTCTTCGTGCTGCTGCTCGGCGAGATCGACCTGTCCGCCGGCTACACCAGCGGCGTGGCCGGCGCGGTGATGGCCGTGCTGCTCACCAAGCACGGCTGGTCCTGGCCGACCGCGATCGGCGTCGCGCTGATCACCGGCCTGGTGATCGGCTTCGTGCTCGGCTTCCTGGTTTCCAAGATCGGCATCCCGTCGTTCGTCGTGACGCTCGCCGCGTTCCTGGCCTTCCAGGGCGTGCTGCTGGTGCTGCTCGGCGGCGGCACGAACATCTCCATCCAGAACGAGTTCGTGCTCTCGCTGGCCAACAACAACCTGCCGGTCCTCTGGAGCTGGGTGCTGGCCATCGTCATCATCGCCGGGTTCGCCGCCGCGCAGCTGATCCGGGTCCGCGGCCGGGCCTCCCGGGGCCTGGTCACCGACCCGATGGGCATCGTGGCGGCCCGGGTCGTCGGTGTCGCGATCGTCATCCTGGCGGCGACGGCGATCCTCACCCAGGAACGGGCCATCAACCCGGCCATCAACAGCCTCAAGGGCATCCCGATCGTCGTGCCGATCCTGGTCGTCGCGGCCGTGATCTGGACCTTCGTGCTGGGTCGCACCACGTACGGCCGGCACGTCTACGCGGTCGGCGGCAACTCCGAGGCGGCCCGTCGCGCCGGTATCCCGGTGGACCGGATCCGCATCTCGGTCTTCGTCATCGGCTCGTTCATGGCCGCCATCGGCGGCATCGTCGCGGCCAGCCGGGCCAGCTCGGTGGACCCCCGCTCGGGTGGCTCCAACGTGCTGCTCTACGCGGTCGCCGCGGCCGTCATCGGCGGCACCAGCCTCTTCGGTGGCAAGGGCCGCATCATCGACGCCATCCTCGGCGGCGCGGTGATCGCCGTGATCGACAACGGCATGGGTCTGATGAACCTCAGTGCCGGCTCCAAGTACATCTTCACCGGAGTGGTGCTGCTGCTGGCAGCCGGTGTCGACGCCCTGTCCCGGCGCAGAGCGGCCGCGACCGGCAACCGATGAAACTCCTGGCGACGGGGACGGCCCG
>NZ_JBFAZH010001242.1:0-2183 GCF_040681735.1 Actinoplanes sp. NPDC051633
GGCCTCGCGCAGTGGACGGAAAAGATCCTCCTCACGCACGGCGCCGAATGCCTCCACGTCGGCGCGCTGGGCGATGACGCGAGCCGACGGGAACGGGGTGTCCAGCGGCATCGCCCACCCGATGTGGTCGGAGTGCAGGTGGGTCAGGACGATCGCGGTGACCTCGTCGGGCGCGATGCCGGCCTCGGTCAGGGCAGCGGGGAGCCGGCCCGGCACCGGCGCCCAGGACCGGGCCGGCGCCGTGGCCGGGCCGATGCCCGCGTCGACCAAGATGACCGGGCCGTCCGCGTACCGGATGGCGAAGCTCCGGAAGCGCAACCACCAACGGCCGTCGGCCGTGCGCGCGGCCGGATCGAAGTCGTCCGCCGCGGCCCATTGCGCGGCACTGGCCGTGGGAAACGCGGCCTCGCGAGGCTCGAAGAACGGACCCTCGGCGTCCTGCAATGCGGTGACCGTGAGCGGTCCGATCGTGCGGGTCGTCATGGCTGCAGGTTAGGGCGTGCGCGGGGCGATCGGCGGTGTCAGCAGGTCGTTCAAGTCCGGCGGCTGGTCGCGCGGCGGCCCCGGTCACGAAGGCGCGTCGGGTCGGTGACATTCCTCGATGCCACTGCCGCTAGGTTTCGCGAGCGGGAGCGCGGATAGGAACGAGTGGAAAGTCCCGATGCCGAATCCGCGGGGAATATGCAGTACGCTCGTACTGCTAAGTGTGTGTCTTGCGAGGAGGAGCGCCGGCCGATGGCGAAAATCAAGGTCAACAACCCGGTGGTGGAGCTCGACGGCGACGAGATGACCCGGATCATCTGGAAGCAGATCCGGGAGCAGCTGATCCTGCCCTACCTCGACGTCCCGCTGGAGTATTACGACCTCTCGATCCAGCACCGGGACGAGACCGACGACCAGGTCACCGTCGACGCGGCGAACGCCATCAAGCAGCACGGCGTCGGCGTCAAGTGCGCGACCATCACGCCGGACGAGGCGCGGGTCGCCGAGTTCGGGCTGAAGAAGATGTGGCGCTCGCCGAACGGGACGATCCGCAACATTCTGGGCGGCGTCGTCTTCCGTGAGCCGATCATCATGGAGAACGTGCCGCGCCTGGTCCCGGGCTGGACCAAGCCGATCATCATCGGCCGTCACGCGCACGGCGACCAGTACAAGGCGACCGACTTCGTGGCGCCGTCGGCGGGCAAGATGACCATGACCTTCACCCCGGCGGACGGCTCGGCGCCGATGGAGTTCCACGTCGCCGACTTCCCGGCCGGCGGCGTCGGCATGGGCATGTACAACTTCGACGAGTCGATCCGCGACTTCGCGCGCGCCTCGTTCCGCTACGGCCTCGCCCGCAACTACCCGGTCTACCTCTCCACCAAGAACACGATCCTCAAGGCGTACGACGGCCGCTTCAAGGACCTGTTCGCGGAGATCTTCGAGACCGAGTTCGCCGACCAGTTCCGCGACGCCGGCCTCACCTACGAGCACCGGCTGATCGACGACATGGTCGCCGCCGCGATGAAGTGGGAGGGCGGCTACGTCTGGGCGTGCAAGAACTACGACGGTGACGTGCAGTCCGACACGGTGGCGCAGGGCTTCGGCTCGCTCGGCCTGATGACCTCGGTGCTGATGACCCCGGACGGCAAGACGGTCGAGGCCGAGGCCGCCCACGGCACGGTCACCCGGCACTACCGCCAGTGGCAGAAGGGCGAGAAGACCTCCACCAACCCGATCGCCTCGATCTTCGCCTGGACCGGCGGTCTCAAGCACCGTGGTCTGCTCGACGAGACGCCGGCGGTGACGGAGTTCGCCGAGACGCTGGAGAGGGTCTGCGTCGAGACGGTCGAGGGCGGTCAGATGACCAAGGACCTCGCGCTGCTCATCTCGCGCGACGCCCCGTGGCTGACGACCGACGAGTTCATGAACGCCCTGGACGAGAACCTGGCCCGCAAGCTGGCCTAGCAAGCAGGGGGTACGCGCGACACGGAAGGCCCCCTGGCACACACGCGAGCAAGGCGCGTCCTCGGGGCCGAGGACGCGCCTTTCGCGTGAGCGGTCCAAGCTAAGAAGTGGTAGCCCAGCCGCGCATCCGGACCCCGGACACGTGGCTCGGCTACCACTTCGGGGTTAGGGGGCGGGGGGCCCGGGACAAGGCCCCCCGCAGGGAAGGGACGGCAGGCGCTCGAAGCGCCCAC
>NZ_JBFAZH010001243.1:0-2181 GCF_040681735.1 Actinoplanes sp. NPDC051633
GGCGATCCGCACGTCCGGGACCCGGCCGCTGCACCAGTGCGCGGCGCCGAGCACCATCTTGGCCGGCCTGTTCCATTTCGCCCGCTGGTTGTCCAGGCCGTGGACGGTCTGCACCACGCGGACCCGGGACAGGTAACGCGGCAGCGGCGCCACCAGGGCCGGGCCGATGCCGTGGTAGTGCAGCACGTCCGGCCGGTCCTTGAGGGCGGCCATGGTGGCGGTGCCGGCGTGCACGATCGCGTCGAGGTGCTTGGTGGCCAGCGTCGGGGTGCGCTTGAGCCGCACGCCGCGGTACTGGTCCATCGGCATCGCGTCGTAGCTGTCGCGGCAGTAGACGGTGACCTCGTGGCCGAGGGCGACGAGCCGGCTGCTCATCTCCTCGACGTGGCGCTCGATGCCGCCGTAGGTGGCGGGCATGCCCTTCTGCCCGACCATGGCGATGCGCAGCGGGCGCCAGCCGCTGGGCCGGTCCGTGTTCTCCACCGACCCCCGCTGGCGGATGATGGCGGGCATCCGCATCCGAGTGTCGGTGTCCTCGGCGTCGAGCTCGTACGTGGTCACGCGGTCCCCTGTTCGGAGAGGGCCATGGGTCTGCCTTGCCTGTCTAGCTGCGGCGGTCCACGACACTCCCGGCCAGGTGGACCAGGGCGGCGCGGGCCTCGTCGGTGAGCGGGGCGTCGGTCAGTGCCGCGACCGCCGACTCGGCCCGCACTGTGATCATGTCCTCGACGCGCTCCAGCGCGCCGGTGGCGGCGATGATCGTACGCAGTTCTTCCGCACCCGCGGGGTCCAGATCCGATCGACCGAAGAGAATCTTCATCTTTTCGGCCTGGATAGTATCCGCTCGATCCCTGGTCAGTGCGATGAGGACGGTCGGTTTGCCCTCCCTGAGGTCATCCAGGACCGGTTTGCCGGTCACCGCGGGGTCCCCGAAGACGCCGAGCACATCGTCACGCAATTGAAATGCATCACCGAGCGGGTCGCCGAACCGCTGCAGCGCGGCGAGTGCCGCGGGTCCGGCGCCGGCCAGGCTCGCGCCGATCTGTAGCGGTCTGGTCACTGTGTACCGTGCCGCTTTCATCCTGATAACGGTCAATGCCCCGGCGACCGAGCCGTCACCCACGCCGGACACCAGATCGAGGTACTGGCCCGCGATCACCTCGGTGCGCATCAGCGTGAACAGGCGGTGACCGCGCTGGATCCAGTCCGGGGGCAGGCCGGAGCCGGAGAACATGTGGTCGGCCCAGGCGGCGCACAGGTCGCCGCAGAGCAGGGCGGCGCTGTGGCCGTACCGCGTGGGGTCGCCCCGCCAGCGGTGCCGGGCGTGCAGTTCGCTGAAGTGGCGATGCATCGACGGCCGGCCGCGGTGGCGGTCGCTGCGGTCCATGATGTCGTCGTGGATCAGGGCGAAGGCGTGGAAGAGCTCGAGGGCGGCGGCCGCCGTGATGATCTCCGGCCGGTCGTCGCCGCCCGCGCCTCGCCAGCCCCAGTAGCAGAACATCGGCCGCAGCCGCTTGCCGCCTGCCAGCACGAAGCGGCGGCAGGCGTCGAGCACGCCGTGCGGGGTGCCGTCCGGCCACAGTGGGCGCTGGCGGTCCAGGAAGGCGGTCAGCGCCGCGTCGCACCGCTCGCTCAGTGACTCGGAGGTCACTTCCGGTGGCGACCCGACGGTCACGGCCGTGCTCCCACCAAGCCGAGGAGGAGGTCCTTCACGTCCGTGGCGGCGTAGGCGTCCCTGGCCGGCCCCGGGTCGGAGCACAGCAGAACCGGGGCGTCCCGCGGGTCCGACGGCAGCCGGCCGTGCGAGCCGCGGACCGCCTTGGCGCCGGCGTCCAGCCCGACGACGCTCATCAGGTAGCGCATCCCGAGCTTCTTGCGCAGCAGCGCCAGCCCGGCCCGGCCCTTCGCGGCGCCCGGTCCGGCCGGGTCGAAGAACAGCTCGGCCGGGTCGTACCCCGGTTTGCGATGGATCTCGACGAGCCGGGCGAAGTCCGGCGCCCGCGCGTCGTCCAGCCAGTAGTAGTAGGTGAACCAGGCGTCCGGCTCGGCGACCAGGACCAGCTCGCCGGACCGCTCGTGGTCCAGGCCGTGCTCGGCCTTGCCGGCCGCGTCCAGCACCTGCCCCACGCCGGGCAGCTCGGCGCAGCGCTTGGCGACCGCGGGCACGTCGGCCGGGTCGCG
>NZ_JBFAZH010001244.1:0-2178 GCF_040681735.1 Actinoplanes sp. NPDC051633
GCCGGCCAGGCAGCGGTGGCCCTGGTGGCCGCTCTCCTGGCGATGCGCCTGGCCGAGCCGGCCACCTGACCCTCTCCCGATCTCCCCCTGGCCCGCCTTGCCGACCCTATGTAGAGTTTCTACCATGACCAAGGATCGAGCCGCCTGGGCCGGCGCGGCGATCGCCGGGTGGGTCGCATCCACCGCCGCCCTGACCCGCCCGACCGGCGACCGCCTCTCAGATCTGCACGTCTATCTGGGCGCCTCGGGCGCCGCGAGCCTCTACGACTTCGTCCGCGGCGAGGCCCCGTTCACCTACCCGCCGTTCGCCGCGATGCTCTTCCGTCCGCTGACCCGGCTCCCGGTGGCTTCGGTGCAGGTGACGTGGACGCTGGCCACCCTGGTGGTGGTCGCGCTGATCGCCGCGGTCGCGCGCCCGGGCCGCGCGGGGCCGCTCGCCCTGGCCCTCGCGCTGTCCGCCCCGATCGCGTCGAACCTGCACTTCGGCCAGGTCAGCGTCTTCCTCGCCGGTCTGGTCCTCGTCGACCTGCTGGTCCTGCGGCGCACCGGGTGGGCGGGCGCGCTGATCGGCATCGCCGCCGCGATCAAGCTGACTCCGCTGATCTTCATCCCGCTGCTGTGGTGCGCGGGCCGGCGGCGCGCCGCGGTCACCGCCACCGCGGTTTTCGCCGGGTGCGCGGCGGTGGCGGCGTTGTCGATGCCCGGCGACTCGTGGCGGTTCTGGACGACCGAGGTGTTTCACGTGAACCGTCTCGGCCACATCGCCTCGGCCGGGAACCAGTCGCTCAACGGCGTTCTGCTGCGCTTCGGCGTACCCGAGTCATCCCGGCCCCTGCTCGTCCTGACGATCGGCGGGGCGATCGCCGCGATCGCGTTGTGGCGCGGCGCCGGGCTGGCCGGACGGGGTGCGTGGCTGGGCGCGGCGGTCGTGGTGGGGGCGGCGAGCATCGTGCTGTCCCCGGTTTCCTGGACACACCATCAGATCTGGCTGGTGTTCGCCGTCCTGCTGCCGGTCAGCGGCCCACCATGGGCGAGGGCCGGCTGGCGGATCGTGGTGCTCGCCGTGATGCTGCTGCCGGTCACCGGCATCGACTCTCCGTTGTGGACGAACTCGCGACTGCTGCTCGCGGTGGCGGTCGCCGCCGTGATTCCGGTCCGGCGGGACAGGCCGGTCACACCGAGCGCGGCGATCACACCGCACAGCGCGGCGAGCGCCGTGCCCACGGTCCCGAACCGGAATCCCTCGCCGAGCACCAGCGCGCCGGCCGTCGCCGCCACGACCGGGTTCGCCACGCTGACCATCGCCAGCGGCGCGGCCAGCCCACCACCGGCGTAGGAGGCCTGACCCAGCAGATATCCGGTCACCGCGAGCACTCCCACCACCGCGATCCCGGCCACCGACAGGTCGTCGAGGACCGCTTTGGTGATCACCGACGAGACGCCGAACGCCACACCCGCCGCGCCGGCCAGCAAGACGCTGCGGATGACCGGCCGCGACGACTGCCATGCGGCCAGGCTCAGCGCCGCCACCGCGAAGACCGTCGCCAGCAACAGGTAGCGAGCGGCGTCGCCGGTCAGCTCGACGCTGGACGCCGGCGACCGGGACAGCGCCATGATCCCGGTCAGGCCCGCGACGGTCAGACCGGCGTCGCGCCACGCGCCCGGCGTGATGCGGGTCCGGGCACGCACCGCGGCGACCGGCAGCGCGAAGAGCAACGTCACCGTGCCCAGCGCCTGCACCACACCGACCGATCCGACGGTCAGCGCGATCGTGTGCAGGCCGCCACCCACGAGGGTCAGGCCGACCGACCCCGCCCAGCGCCCGAATCCCCGATGCCCGCCGGCGGCCAGGCGCTCCTGGACGACCGCGGCGCCCGCATAGCAGGCCGCCGACAGCAGCGACAATCCGATGGCCCATCCCATGTCGATCAGCCTGCCGGAATCCGCGCCGCGAGTCGTCCTCCAGCCGGAGCGAAGCCGCTACTGCATCGGTGGTACGCGAGCCAGGCCGCTCTGATACGCGATGACGACGAGCTGCGCCCGGTCCCGCGCACCCAGCTTCGTCATGGCCCGGTTCACGTGCGTCTTGGCCGTGAGCGGTGACACGTAGAGCTTCTCGGCGATCGCGTCGTTCGACAGCCCGGCCGCCACCAGCACGAGCACCTCGCGCTCGCGGTC
>NZ_JBFAZH010001245.1:0-2177 GCF_040681735.1 Actinoplanes sp. NPDC051633
GGCGGGTTGGTCGGCGGCGGGGTGGTCGGCGGGGTGCCGCCCCCGGTACACGCCCCCAGGTCGCGCCACAGCGTCGGGGTGGCCGCCGGGTTCCAGCCCGCGCCCGGCCAGGCGGTGTGTGTGACCAGCGCCTGGTACTGGTGGCTCTGGTACGTCGTCTGCGCACCGGCCTGGTAGGTGTTGCCTTCTGCCCAGGCCGGCGCGGTGCAGGCCACCGCGGCTTCGGCCGGACCCGCCAGGGCGTATCCGGCGGGCACGGCCGCCGCCATCACCACGGCCGTCAGTAGAGCCATCCATGGACGTCGCATGTGGCCATCGTCATACTCATGACGATAAATATCAAGGGTTGTTAACAGATAGCCGTGCGCGAATCAGCCGAGCGGTCTCCTCGACCGGCACGTCGTGGTTCGCGCCGCCCGCCACCTCGGCGTACTCCCCCACCGGGACGAGCTTCGCCGCCTCCTTGAGCACCGGCATGGTGTCCGCGCCGACCATGACCACCGTGGGTACGGAAACCGCGAGCATTTCGGCGGTCGGCTGCGCGAGCTCAGTGGTGATGATCGCGTCGTAGACCGTCGCCTGCGCCATCGCCACCAGCCCCGGCCACAACGGCGACTGCTTGATCTGCTCGACAACGTGCGGCGGCAGCCCGATGCCCTCCAGCTGGAAGGTCGCGACGGCGTCACCGGGCCGCCCGTCGTCGACCATCGCCTGCATCCGACCCGGCAGGTCGTGGGCGTGCGGCCGGTCGGGCCCGGCGAAGGGCGCCTCGAACAGGAAGAGGTGGTCGAGCTCCAGCCGGGTGGCCGCGAGCAGGGCGATCACGCCCCCGGACGAGTAGCCGAACACCGAGGCCCGCCCGCCGGCTGCGGCGATGACGGCGGCGAGGTCGTCGACCTCGCGCTCGATGGCGTACGCGGCTGCGTCACCGCTCTCCCCCCGCCCCCGCCGGTCGTACACGACCGTGGTGTGGTCGGCGGAAAGCGCTGAGGCGAGCGGCGCCAGCCGGTGGTGGTCGTTGAACGCCCCGGCGACGAACACGATGAGGGGCCCGCTGCCGGCCTTCTCGTAGGCGATGGCGGTCCCGTCCGCAGAGGTGGTCTTGTCCATGGTCATCTCCTGGTGATCTTCGCAGTTTCTACCCCAGGGACGAACAACTCACCACGACGAGGACACCCACGGGGGATCGTCGGCCCACCGACCACGACGGCGGTCGATAGACTGCCTCGCCGGGAGACGAACGCGGGGCTGAACAGTATGCCGAGCAAGGGTCGTGGCGGCGGGGACGACGGCTCAACCCCTTCGTGGAGACGCGGCGCGGGTGACGACGACAGCGTGCGGGCAGCGCAGGATGCGGTCGACGAAGCCCTGCATGCCGGACGTGGGCAGGCTGCGCGCAGTGGCGACCCCTCTCCTGCCCAGCCTGCGGAGGACCCCTCGGCGCCGGACGTCGGCGGGCTGGAAGGGTGCAGTGACGCCGCATACCAGGGAGTCCTGCACATTCGCGAGGAGGCGGCGAGGGAAGGCCCGGCGGGTAACCACCAGTTCGACATGACCGACGATCAGTTGGCCGACTATCTTGACGGGTACACCGGTCGCACCGACGGAACACCCCTCAAGAGAGGTGGCGAGGGCTGGCACGATGCCGCCCTGGGGGTAACTGTGATCAAGCGAGGGGAATACTCGATGACCATGTTCCGGGAGTCGGCGGAGGCGTTCGCCAGGCGGGCGGCCGGCTGACATGCAGGGTCGATACGACGGCGGCCGCATCGTCCTCGCGCTGGAGCCCGACGAAGCGCGCCGATTGGCCGCGGCGCTGGGCGAGGTTTCCGAGAGCCTGTCCCGTGCCGAGTTCTTCATCCGGACGGGAGCCTCCGGGCCGAACATCGCCACCGTCGCCGACCAGCTCCAGGCCCTCGCGTCGCGCCGGTCGGACAGCTTCGACACCCCGGTCGTCGCGGGCGTCGAGACCGAGGAGAATCCCCGCCGGCCGCGGCACTGACGCCCGCTCGGCCGCGGCCACCCTCCACCGGGTCACTGAGACCAGCGGTCACTCAGGACACGGCGGCCCAGGTGACTTTCCGGGTGGAGTCTGCGCGGCTCTGTCTCACCGATACGCGCACCGATACGCCGGCAGCTGCAGCGCACGCCTCGCATGTGCCCGTCAGCGCGCCCTC
>NZ_JBFAZH010001246.1:0-2174 GCF_040681735.1 Actinoplanes sp. NPDC051633
CCGCGTTCCTCGGCCGAAGACCGGTGGCGGTGCGCCGCCGACGCAGGTTGGCAGCGCGCGATGGCAGCGGCGGCACCCCCCGCCTCCGGCACCTCGCGCTCCGGACTGCCCAAGCGTGTGCCGCAGGCTCAGCTCGTGCCGGGCGGAGTCGAGAACGGCGCGAAGAACCAGAACAAGCGCAGCCCGGATGAGGTTCGTGGCCTGCTTTCCGCGTACCACCGGGGTGTGCAACGAGGGCGTACGGCCGGCAGTGCCGAAGCTGCCGCGGGCGCCCCTGCTCCTAAGGAGAGTCGACAGTGACCAGGCCCCCCACCATGCAAGACATGGGCTGGCTGCTCAGCAACTTCGCGGACAGCGTCGCCGGCATCGCGCATGTCGTGGCGGTCTCCGCGGACGGGCTGCTGCTGGCATCCTCCCGGGATCTGCCGGCGGACCGTGCCGACCAGCTCGCCGCCATCACCTCCGGCGTGGTCAGCCTGACCGAGGGCGCCTCCCGCATGTTCAGCGCCGGTGAGGTGCAGCAGACCATCATCGAGATGGACAGCGGCTACCTCTTCCTGATGTCCATCAGCGACGGTTCC
Source organism: Actinoplanes sp. NPDC051633 (assembly GCF_040681735.1). NCBI lineage: Bacteria > Bacillati > Actinomycetota > Actinomycetes > Micromonosporales > Micromonosporaceae > Actinoplanes > Actinoplanes sp. NPDC051633. Next base: position 582 of record NZ_JBFAZH010001246.1, read on the forward strand.
TCGATGGCCGTCCTCGCCGCGCGCAGCTGCGACGTCGGCCAGGTCGGCTACGAGATGGCGCTGCTCGTCGAGCGGGTCGGTGCGGCTCTCGTGCCGGCGCCTCGCGAAACCGTCGGCTTCCAGGCCTGACGGCGGGACGGCTGACGCCCGAGAGGAGGTGACCGCAGGATGGGGCAGCCCAGGCAACACGACCCGCGTGGCGCGCTGGTCCGGCCCTACGCGGTCACCCGCGGGCGGACCGAGCCGCAACGCGACATCCCGATCGAAGCGGTCCTGGTCGCCAGCCAGGCAGCCGTGCAGGAGGCCCGGTTCGCCGGGCACGACAAGTACCGCATCGCGCTGCTGTGCGAGCCGAGGGCGCAATCCCTGGCCGAGATCGCGGCGTACCACCGGCTACCGCTGGGGGTCGCCCGCGTGCTCGTCGCCGACATGGTCGCCGACGGGTTGCTGGCGTTGCACAGTGCCGCTCCCAAACAAGGATTCGCGGAGCGGATGGATCTGCTGGAAAGGGTGTTGAGTGGACTTCGCAAGCTCTGAGCGGGCGGGGGCGCAACCCAGGGAGATCACCTCCGCGAAGATCGTCATTGCCGGCGGCTTCGGCGTCGGCAAGACGACGCTGGTCGGTGCGGTCTCCGAGATCGAACCTCTCACCACCGAGGCGGTCATGACGTCGGCCGGGGCCGGTGTGGACGACGCGTCCAAGGTGCCGGGCAAGGAGACGACCACGGTCGCGATGGACTTCGGCCGCATCACCATGGCCGACGACCTGATCCTCTATCTGTTCGGCACCCCCGGACAGACCCGGTTCTGGTTCATGTGGGACGAGCTGATCCGTGGTGCCGTCGGCGCGGCGGTGCTGGTCGACACTCGGCGCATCTCGGACGCGTTCGCGCCGCTGGACTACTTCGAGAACCGGCACCTGCCATACCTGGTGGCGCTGAACTGTTTCGACGGCGCGCCACGCTATGAGCCGGGAGAGGTGCGGGAGGCGCTGGCCATCGCGCCGCACGTACCGCTGATCATGTGCGACGCCCGGCACCGCGACTCGGTGAAGGCCGTGCTGGTCGGCGTCGTCGAGCACGCTATGGCGACGCTGGTCGAGGAGCAGGGCCGCGGCTACCCCGCCACGGTGGGTTAGGCCGGCTCAGCCGGCGAGGCGGTAGCCCCGCTTCACGACGGTCTGGACGATCCCCGGGGTTCCCAGGCCGGCGCGGAGCCGGGCCACCGCCATCTCCACGGCGTGCTCGTCGGCGCCGCGGGGGAGCTCGTGCAGCAGGGCGCCCCGGGAGAGGACCCGCCCCGGGGAAACCGCCAGCGCACGCAGCACCGCCATCGGCGACGAGGCCAGCACCCGCAGCTCACCGTCCACGACGGCGGCGTGACCGCGCAGGGTCAAGGTGTGTCCCGAGACCTCGAGGGTGACCGCACGCCTCGGCAACTCGTCCACGATGGTGCGGACCAGCGCGCTGAGGCGAGCCCGGGCCGGTGACACGACCGGGACGCCGTACCCGCGCAACGGTGCGGCCGTGACCGGGCCCACGCAGGCCGCCACCACGTGTTTCCTGAACGCCGCCAGCACGTTGTCGCAGTTGG
>NZ_JBFAZH010001247.1:0-2174 GCF_040681735.1 Actinoplanes sp. NPDC051633
CGCTTTATATAGAAAAGAAGATTCAACTAGGTAAAATCTTAATATAGGTTGAGATGATAAGGTTTATAAGGAATTTGTTTGTTCTAATTTTTCACCGCCCTGCTGGCGCAGGAGTGAAAATGACCGCCGCGGAGATCTCGGTGGGCGGGCTCACCAAGGCGTTCGGGTCGGGCGACGGCCGGATCGTCGCGGTCGACGACGTCTCCCTGACGATCGCCGGCGGCAGCGTCGTCGCCCTGACCGGGAGCAGCGGCAGCGGCAAGTCGACCCTGCTGCACCTGCTCGGCGCGATCGAACGCGCCGACGCCGGCGAGATCGTCGTCGGCGGCACGGCGATCACCGCGCTCGGCCGCCGCGGCCTGGCCGCCTACCGCCGGTCGATCGGCTTCGTCTTCCAGCGCTACCACCTGCTGCCGGCCCTGACCGCCGAGGACAACGTGATCGCGCCGGTGCAGCCGTTCCGGGTCGCCTACGACAAGCGGGCACGGGCGCGCGAGCTGCTCGCCGCCGTCGGCCTGGCGGGCCGCGAGTCGGCGCTGCCGTCCCAGCTCTCCGGCGGTCAGCAGCAGCGGGTGGGCATCGCCCGGGCGCTGATGGGTGAGCCGTCGCTGCTGCTGGCCGACGAGCCGACCGGCAACCTGGACTCGGCGACCAGCGGCGAGATCCTCGACCTGCTGCTCGGCCTGCGCGGCATGACGATCGTGGTGGCGACGCACGAGCAGCAGGTCGCCGACCGCTGCGACCGGGTGCTCCGCCTGCGCGACGGCCGGTTACTCCCGGAGTGACCGCCGGCCCGGCGTGGGAGGAGCGGGAACTCGGATGGGGGCCGCGGGAGAGACATGGGTGTCCCGCACGTACCCAGAACGGGGAGGCACATGACGGCGGTCATGGACCAGGAACTGAGCGACGACGCCATCATCGCGGCGTCCCGGCACGAACCCGACCGATTCGGGCTGCTCTATGACCGTTACTGCGCCACGTTGTACCGGTACGCGTACCGCCGGCTCGGGCCGTCGGGGTCGGCCGAGGACGTGGTGGCGGACGCGTTCGTGGTGGCGTTCCGCAAGCGGGGCGGCTACGACCTCTCCCGCTCCGACGCCCGGCCGTGGCTCTTCGGCATCCTGACCAGGGAGATCTCGAAGCGGCACCGCGCCGAGGAGGCGCGGTACCGGGCGCTCGGGCGGGCCGGCGCCGGCGACGACGTCGAGGAGTTCACCGACCGGGTCGACTCCGCGGTCGCCGCGCAGGCGGTGCGCGGCGCCCTCGCCGTGGCCCTGAGCCGGATCAGACCGGTCGAACGCGACGTCCTGCTGCTCATCGCCTGGGGCGACCTGAGCTACGAGGAGGTCGCGCAGTCCCTGCACATCAAGATCGGCACGGTCCGATCCCGGCTGCACCGCGCCCGGCAGCAACTCAGAGCGGCGCTTCAGGACATCGAGAGGACGCCATGAACGAGATGACCCGGCTCGCCGAGCTCGGCGAGCGGCTGGACCCGCCATCGGCGCTGCCTCCGGCCGACCTGCGCCGGCGCGTGATGGCCACCACCAGGGTGCGACGGAACCGCTGGACGCCGCGGCTGATCGCGGCCGGCACGCTGGCCGCGGTGGCGACCGGCGTGGTGCTGGCCGGTCAGGTCGTCGAGGTCGGCGACCGCCCGCCGGCCGCTTCCGCGCAGGCGGCGGAGATCCTGCGCGGCGCGGCGGCGCGGGCGCGGCAGCAGCCGGCCGTGCCGGTACGCGACGACCAGTTCGTGTACGTCGAGTCGATCGCGACGTCGGCGAGCATGAACGCGAGCGGGGAGGGTGCGGTGACCCTGGAATCGCGGCGGCGCGAGATCTGGCTCTCAGTCGACGGCACCCGCGACGGCCTGCTTCGATCCCGGCGGCGAGAGGGCTCCGGCGACGCCGGCACGCAGCCGATACCCGGCTGCGAGGACGGCGTGATGTCGGTGCGCAAGGGCACCCGGTCCGTCGAGGTGCCCTGCGCGGCGACGCCGGGCTACCGCCGGGATCTGCCGGCCGATCCCGGCGCCATGGTCAGGTATCTGTACCGGCAGGGCGGCACGAAGAACCCGCCGGACCAGGACGCGTTCACCGCCGCGGGCGACCTGATCCGCGAGGCGTACCTCGCTCCCGCGGTCCGGTCGGCGCTCTTCGAGGCGGCGAGCCGCATCC
>NZ_JBFAZH010001248.1:0-2171 GCF_040681735.1 Actinoplanes sp. NPDC051633
TCGCGGTCGTCGACCACGGATACGGCGACGCGGCCAAGGGGACGGTGGTGCCCGCCCTGTGCCCCACCACCGGCCGGCGGGCGGTGCTGCGCTTCAACGGGGGAGCGCAGGCCGCGCACAACGTGGTCACCGCGTCCGGCCGGCATCACACGTTCGCGCAGTTCGGCTCCGGAACGTTCCACGGCGTGCCGACCCACCTGACCCGCTTCATGGTGGTGGATCCGCTGGCCCTGGCCGCCGAGGCGGCATCGCTGGGCAACCCCTATCACCTGCTCACGGTGGACGAGGACGCCCTGCTCGCCACTCCGTGGCATCGGGCGGCGAATCGGGCGCGGGAGCGGCGGCGCGGCGGGGAACGGCACGGTTCGTGCGGGATGGGCGTGGGCGAGACGATGGAGTACGCGCTCAGCCATGCCGACGCGCCGCGGGTACGTGACGTTCTCTCACCCTCCCGCCTGCGGTCCCGGCTGGCCGCCGTCGCCGACTTCTACGGCGATGTGCTGCCGCTGGACGCCGTCGTCGACGCCTTCACCGCCTTCGGCCGAGCGGTGTCCGTCGTGGACTCCTCGTATGTGTCACGCCTGCTCCGGGAAGGGCCGTGCGTGTTCGAGGGCGCCCAAGGGGTGTTGCTCGACGAGTGGCGGGGCTGGCACCCGCACACGACGTGGTCGACGACGACCTTCGACAACGTGGCCGCGCTCTGCCCGTCCTTCACGCGGCTCGGGGTGGTCCGCACGTACACGACCCGGCACGGCGCCGGGCCGCTCGTCACCGAGGCGCCGCTGGACCGGCCGGAGGCGCACAACGGCGCGGGGGAGTGGCAGGGCGCCTTCCGGGTCGGCCACTTCGACGCGGTGGCCCACCGGTACGCGGTGGAGGTGGCCGGCGGCGTCGACGGCCTGGCGGTGACCCACCTCGACCGCGTGGCCCCGGCCATGCGGATGGTCACGTCCTACAAGGGCTGGCACCGCATCGTCCCCGGCCCCTTCCGCGACCTCACCTATCAAGCCGCCCTGACCGCACGGCTGGAACGAGCGCGGCCCGGCTCCTCGCACCGCCCGGCCGACTGGTCCGCCGACATCGGGGCCGCCCTCGGAGCGCCGGTGATGCTCGAATCACACGGACCCGCTACCGATGACAAGAAGTTTCGCGGTAGCCTGTAAGTATGCACTTACTTACGATGTTGGAGAAGCAGAAGACGGTGCTGCTGGAGACGCGAAAGCGGGACGGCACCTGGGTGGCGACTCCGGTCAGCGTGGCGGTCGGCGACGGGCACGTGTATTTCCGCACCTGGAACGTGTCGGGCAAGGCCAAGCGGCTCCGGAACTTCCCGGATGAGACCCGGCTCGCCCCGTGCACCCAGACGGGGAAGCCGACGGGAGAGGCGGTGACCGGGACGGCCCGGCTGCTGGATGATGGCGAGGCGACCCGGGCGCGCGCGTTGCTGGCGGCGAAGTATCCGCTGCTGCAGGGCCGGTTCGTGCCCGCGTGGCACCGGCTGCGAGGGTGGACGACGTTGCACTACGAGTGGGAGCCGCACTGAGTACCAAGGACACCATCGTCACCCGGGCCATGGAGCTGTTCGGCCGGCAGGGCTACCACGCCACCACGATCGCGCAGATCGAGGCGGCGGCCGGGCTCTCCGCCGGCGCCGGCGGGCTCTACCGGCACTTCAAGTCCAAACGGGGGGTGCTGGAGGAGGCGTTGCGCCGGCAGGCGTCGGAGACCCGGCCGCTGCTGACGTACCTGGCCGGTGACTTTCCCGAGCTGGCGCCGCGCGACCGGTTCGTCGCCGTGGCCCGGGCCGGCCTGCGGAGGCTGGCCCAGGAGCGCGACATCAACCGGCTGCTGCTGCGCGACCTGGCGTCCTTTCCGGACCTGCTCGAGCAGGTCCGGACGCAGGAGCTGGTGCGGGTGCACGACGCCCTGACCGAGTGGCTGCGCCGGGAGAAACCGCGGGAGCGTGACCATGCCGCGCTGGCCGCCGTGCTCATGTCCGCGGTGTCGCACTACTGGACGCTGGCCGAAGTCTTCGGCGGCACGCACCCGTTCATGACGGAGGACCGTTTCCTCGAGGCGCTCGCCCACCTGGCTTCGTGACGACCTTGTGATCACCGCTGTGATCAGAGGGCACGCAGCGCCTCGACAGGTGACATGCGGGCGGCGCGGGC
>NZ_JBFAZH010001249.1:0-2171 GCF_040681735.1 Actinoplanes sp. NPDC051633
CCGTCTTCGTCGCCGGACGTTTTCTGCAGGGGCTCGGCGCCGGCGGCATCACCGTCGCGCTCTACGTGCTCGTCGCCAAGGCCTATCCGTCGCGGCTGCACATCAGGATCTTCGGCGCGTACGCCTCCGCCTGGGTGCTGCCGTCGATCGTCGGGCCGTTCGTGGCCGGCGTGGTGGCCGAGGCGCTGAGCTGGCACTGGGTGTTCCTCGGCGTCGTGGTGCTGCTGGCCGCCGCGACCGCGATGATCCTGCCGGCCCTGCGCGACCGCGACCACGAGAGCACGGCGGCGCAGCAGCGCGGCCGGGTGCCGGTCGCCGTCGTGCTGGCCCTCGCGGTGGTCGCGCTCAGCTATTGCGTCGAGCTGGACCCGCCCTGGTCGTGGGCCTGTGCGGCCGCCGCCCTGCTGGTGATTGGCGTCGTCGTCCGCCGCGTGATCCCGGCGGGCATCTATCGCGCCCGGCCCGGGCTGCCCGCCGTCGTCCTGCTCTGCGGCCTGGCCGCCGCGGTCTTCTTCGGCACCGAGGTCTACCTGCCGCTGCTGCTGCACGACGAATACGGCCTGCCCGCGTGGCTGTCCGGCGTCACGCTGACCGCGGCCGCGATCTCGTGGGCGGCGGCCTCGGCGCTCCAGGGCCGGCTGGGTGATCGGCTGAGCGCGGTGACCGCCCTGAGAGCGGGCGCGGCCGTGCTCGTCGCCGGCGCGGGCGTCGAGCTGCTGACCGTGTGGCTGCGTCTGCACCCCGCGGTCGCCGCGGTGGGCTGGTTCCTCGCCGGGGCGGGGATGGGCACCCTCTATCCCCGGATCAGCGTGCTCGTGCTCGCGTACTCCGCGGAGGGTCGTCAGGGTTTCAACACGTCGGCGAAGAGCATCACGGAAGCCGTGTGCGCCAGCACGTCGCTGGCGATCACCGGGCTGCTCTTCCAGACGGTGACGAGGACGCCGTTCGTGGCCGTCCTCGTCTTCACCACCGTCATCGCCGCCACTGTGGGTCTGCTCGCCGGCCGCGCGGGCCGCGGTCAGACCAGCGACGCCGCGACCCTCTCCAGCTGATCCATCGACTCCTGCATGCCACCCTCCATGCCGGACTCGATCACCGCGTCGCGGTCGGTCTGGTCGACGTACTCGCAGAGCATCTCCATCGACGTGCGCCCGTCCTTCTCGGTCAGCGTCATCGTGACCAGGCCGGCGTGCCCGTCCGGGTCCGGGATGCCCTCGAAGGCCTCGGTGTTGACCAGCCGCTCGGGTGCCTCGATGGTCTTGTACTCCCCGTGGAACGCCACCTCGAAGCCGCCGTTGGCCTCCATCACGTAGCGCCACTGCCCACCGACCCGCAGGTCGATCTCGGCGCTGGTGACCTTGCCCTTCTCCCCCGCCCACCAGCGCTTGACCAGCTCCGGCGAGGTGTAGGCGCGCCACACGAGGTGCCGCGGCGCGTTGAACTCGCGCGTGATCAGGATCTGGTTGTCGGCCGGAAGCGTCACCTTCGCGGTGCCGCTAGTCGTCTCGGTCATCCTCTTGCTCCTTCAGCTCCTCGAGCACCTCGTCCATCAGGTCGAACCGCTCGTTCCAGTTCTGCTCGTACTTGCGCAGCCACTCGTGAATCGGTTTGAGCGGCTCGGCATTCAGCCGATACATCCGCTGCCGCCCCTCGTCGCGAACTCGCACGAGATCCACCTCCCGCAGGACACGCAGGTGCTTCGACACCTGCGGCTGAGCCAGCCCGAGCAGCTCGACCAGATCGTTGACCGGGCGCTCGCGCTGGGCGAGGAGGTCGAGGATCTGCCGCCGCCTGGGCTCGGCCACCGCGTTGAACGCGTCGGTGGTGGTTGCTGCTCGTGCCATGCCTTGAATCATATACCCATAAGGGAATACGTCAAGCCCGGCTTCGCCAGATCTCGATTTTCAGGGTTTTCTAGCGGCGCTCGCGCAGGGCGCCGGGGAGGGCGAGGGCCGTGGCGACCAACCCCATGCGTACGCCCAGAGCACGGTACGGGTGCGGGTGGCCGCTCTCCTGCAGGGCCGCGAGCCAGCGCTTCTCGAGGTGCCGGCGGCCGATCATGGAACCGATGCCGAGCAGGGTCGCGCCGGCGGTCATCGCGAGGCGCCGCTTGTCGACCTCCGCCCACTCGACCTTGCGGTCCGGCTCCTCGCCGCTCGCCTGGTCGCCCT
>NZ_JBFAZH010001250.1:0-2168 GCF_040681735.1 Actinoplanes sp. NPDC051633
CGCCGCCCGGGCGGTGCAGGGCATCGCCGGCGCCGCCGTGGCGCCGCTGTCGCTGACCCTGCTGGCCCAGGCGGTGCCCGACCGGTTGCGCAACGCCGCGGTCGGCATCTGGGGCGGCATCAGCGGTCTCGGTGTCGCGGTCGGCCCGGTGGTCGGCGGGGCCGTGACCGAGGGCCTGGACTGGACGTGGATCTTCTGGCTGAACGTCCCGGTGGGCGTGGTAGCGGTGGTGCTCGCGGCGGTCGTGCTGCGCGAGTCCCGCGGTGGCGCGACCCGGCTCGACCCGCTCGGCCTGGTGCTGTCCGCGGCCGGCACGTTCCTGATGGTGTGGGGCGTCGTGGACGGGCCGGACCACGGCTGGGGCTCGGCGCGGGTGCTCGCCAAGCTGATCGGCGGCGCGGCGCTGGTCGCGCTCTTCATCGCCTGGCAGCTGCGGGCGAAGTCGCCGATGGTCCCGCTGCGGCTGTTCCGCTCCCGCGGCTTCAGCCTGGTCAACATCGTCACGCTGACCTTCTCCGCCGGCACGTTCGGCGCGGTCTTCCTGCTGGCGCAGTTCTTCCAGGTGGTGCAAGGGCTTTCACCCCTGGAGGCCGGGGTACGCACGCTGCCGTGGACGATGGCCCCGATGGTCGTCGCGCCGCTGGCCGGCATCTTCGCCGACCGGCTGGGCCTGCGGAACCTGATCGCGGCCGGGCAGATCCTGCTGGCCACGGGCATCGCCTGGATCGCGCTGGCGTCCGGCACCGACGTCGCGTACTCCGACCTGGTGATCGCCTTCGTCCTGGCGGGCGTCGGCATGGGCCTGACCTTCGCCCCGATCAGCACGACGGCGCTGGCCAGCGTGCCGGCCCGGGACGCGGGCGTGGCCTCGGGCGTGAACAACACCATCCGGGAGCTGGGCGTCGCGGTCGGCGTGGCCGTGCTGGCCTCGGTCTTCAGCTCGTACGGCAGCTACGCAGACGCGCAGTCCTTCGTGGACGGCCTGGTCCCGGCGGTCCTGGTCGGCGCCGCCGTGGTCGCCGTGGGCGCGGTGCTGGCCTTCCGACTGCCCCGGCGCTGACCCCGGCGCTGATCCCGGCGCTGATCCGGAACCGGCGGCGGTTCACCGTGCCGTGTGTGCCGCCGCCGGGCATGATCGCGAAATGGCGGTCGATGGAGTGGATGCGCTGGTGACGCGGACGCGGGTGGAGACGCGGCGGCTCGATGGTGTGGATGCGCTGCTGGAGCGGGCCCGGGCCGGGATGCGCCGGCTCGACCCGCACGAGACGCGAGCGGCGGTGGCGGCCGGGGCATTGCTGATCGACACCCGCACCGAGCGGCAACGGGCACGGCAGGGTGAGCTCCCGGGTGCGATCGTGATCGACCGCACCGTGCTCGAGTGGCGGCTCGACCCGCGATCGGCCAGCCGCATCCCGGAGGCGACCGGCCTCGACCGCCGCATCGTGGTCGCCTGCCGCCAGGGTTACAGCTCCAGCCTCGCGGCGGCCGGCCTGCGCGCGATCGGGCTGCACGCGGCCACCGACATGATCGGCGGCGTCGAGGCGTGGCTCGCCGCCGGCCTGCCGATGAGCACCGCCGCGGCCGACGTCCGCGAGTGAGCGGCTCAGACCGGCTCGGGTCGCCGGTCGGCCGCCGATTCGTCCTTGAGGTACAGGTACCAGTAGGACGTGGCGACGAAGACCACCGCGCCGATCAGGTTCCCCAGACCCGCGAACAGCCAGTTGCGCAGGGTGTCGTCCCAGCCCACCTCCGGCACCCCGGCGAAGATCGCGGCCGGCAGGAAGAACATGTTCGCCACGATGTGGTCGAAGCCCATCGCCACGAACGCCATGATCGGGAAGAAGATGGCGAGGATCTTGCCGGAGAGCGTGTCGGCCGCCATCGCCATCCAGACGGCGAGACACACCAGCCAGTTGCAGCCGACCGCGCGCAGGAAGATCTGCCAGTCGGTTTCGTGCACCGCCTTGGCCTGGGCGATCGAGGCGAGCCGGTCGTAGGTCATCGCGCCCGAGGTGCCGGCGTCGCTGCCGACGTTGCCGATCACGCCGGTCTGCACGGCGAGGAAGAACGCCACGAACAGCGCGCCGGCCAGATTGCCGATCAGCACCAGGGTCAGGTTGCGGGCCACGTCGCCCATCCGGAGCCGGCTCTGCATGGCGCTGAGCGGC
>NZ_JBFAZH010001251.1:0-2167 GCF_040681735.1 Actinoplanes sp. NPDC051633
GACCGCGCGGCCGAGGCCAGCAGCGCCCGCGCGAGGTCGACGCCGGCCGCGGCGACCGCGGTGGACGACGGGTCCGCCGAGATGCCGGCCGGGTCGCGGGCGAGCTGCGCGATGTGCTCGGTGACGAGCCGGTAGAGCGGGCTGACGGCCACGTCGGCGGCGGCGCGGCGGATCAGGTCGATGGGTAGGCCGAGCTGGTCGAACGGGATCTGCAGGCAGCCGGCCGCACCGTCGCCGGACCACGAGTAGTCGTACGGCGCGGAGAGGTCGACGACGAGCAGCTCGCCGGGCACGACGACCCGCTGCCGGTCGCGCTGCTCGATCCGCCCGTCGGCGCGCTGCTGCACCGACAGGGCGATCACCGGCATGGCGTCCTGGCGGGCCAGTTTGGCGGTACGCAGCAGCCGGATGCCCGAGGAGCGGTGGGTGAAGATGTTCGCGTCGCCGAGGTCCCAGACCTCCATGCGGGCGTACACGTCGCCGGTCGGGTCCTCGTGCAGCACGTGGCAGGGGGCGGACGCGTACCTCATCGCCGTGTGCACGGCCTCGACGCGCTCGCGGGGCGGGAGCTCCGCGGTGTCGAGAACGAACCCCATGCCGCAACGGTACGTGATCTGTTCGGTGCCGAGAATGACGCGGACCGTCCGGCCTGCTCTAAGGTCGGAACGTGCAGATCACGGTCCTAGGGCCCACCCGGGTGGTCGACGCGGCGGGCCGGCCGGTGCCGCTCGGCGCGCCCAAGCATCGTGCCCTGCTCGCCGCCCTCGCGCTGCACCGGCACCGGCCGGTCTCCGCCGACACGCTGATCGACCTGCTCTGGGGCGACGATGCGCCGGCCGCCGCCGGTGCGACGCTGCAGACCTACGTCGCCCATCTGCGGCGGGCACTCGAGCCGGACCGGGCCGCCCGCGCCGCGCCGTCCGTGCTGCTCACCTCGGCGCACGGATACCACCTGGCGGCTCGGGTCGACGCCGACCTCTTCACCGAGCTGGTCGAGCGCTCGCACCGCGAGCTGGCCACCTCCGAGGTGCCGCCGCGCCCGCCGGAACAACTCGCCCCGGACCGTCTGGCGTCGCTGCGGGAGGACCTCGACACCGCGCTGCGGCTGTGGGGCGGCGTCCCGTACGCCGATCTGCCGGACGGCGCCGCGGTGGCCGCCGACCGCGCCCGCCTGACCGAGCTGCACCTGGTCGCGATCGAGGACCGCGCGCTCGTCCGGCTGGCCATGGGCGAGCACGCCGGGGTGGCCGCGGAGCTGGCCGCGATCGCCGCCGAGCACCCGCTGCGCGAGTCGCTGTGCGTCCTGCATGTGCTGGCTCATGCCCGCGCCGGTCAGCAGGGCCGGGCCCTCGAGCTGCTCCGCGAGATGCGCGCTCGGCTCGACGACGAGCTCGGCATCGAACCGGGCCCGGCGCTGCGCGCACTCGAGACGGCGGTGCTGCGGCAGGAGGTGGCCACCGCACCGTCGAGAACCCGGCGACCCCCGGCGCGGACCCTCCTGGTCGGCCGGCAGAAAGAGCTGGGTGTCCTGGAAGCGGTCCTGGACCGGGCCGAGGGCGGCGCGGTCGCCGGGGCCATGCTGGTCGGCGAGCCGGGCATCGGCAAGACCCGGCTCTTGACCGAGGTCACCGACCGGGCGTCCGCACGGGGTTTCGTCACCGGCAGCGGCCGCTGCTCGCAGGACGACGGCGCACCCCCGCTCTGGCCGTGGACCGCGGTGCTGCGCGAGCTCGGCGAGACGGCGCTCGCGGACCGGCTGACCGGGCCGGCCGAACCGCCGCCCGGGATGCTGAGCACGCAGTCCGTGGAGGCCGCCCGCTTCGCGCTGTGGCACGACGTGGCCGACGCGCTGGCCGCGGCGAGCGTCCGGCGGCCGCTGCTCGTCGTGCTCGACGACCTGCACTGGGCCGACTCGACCTCGCTCAAGCTGCTGCGCCACATCGTCGCCACCGGGTCCGGCCGCATCGCCATGCTCGGCGCCCGCCGCGCGTTGCCGCCGCCGGCCGGCGCGCTGGCGGAGGTGCTGGAGGCGCTCGCCCGCTACGGCGGCACACGGATCGACCTGGACGGGCTCGCCGAGGCCGAGGTGCGGACGCTGGTGCACGCCGTGACCGGCCGGGAGGCGGACGCCGCGCAGACGACCCGGCTGCGCGACCGTACCGGCGGC
>NZ_JBFAZH010001252.1:0-2156 GCF_040681735.1 Actinoplanes sp. NPDC051633
GGTGATGCCCACGGATTCGGGGCGGTGTCGCAGCACCATCGACATTCTTCTGCTGAGCCGTACCTGCGACTTGCTCAGGCTCGTTCGGTCAGCCATGCCCGCACGCTAGTGCCGGCCGGCCACGCCGTCGACCGCTTTGCCGCTCAGCGGCCGCCGGCGTCGGAGCTTCGCATCGCGGCGCTGCCCCGGGCGGCCAGGGCGACGCCCGCGACCGCCATCACCGCGAAGCAGGCCAGTCGGGCGGCGAAGCCGCCGGGCAGCCAGCTCAGGATGCCGGCATCGTCGTGGTCGGCCAGCAGGCGGATGCCGCCCTGCGCGCCCACCACGAGAAGGACCATGCCGAGGATCAAAACCACTACCTTCATCTTTCCGCTCCCCTGCCGAGTTATGGTTCGATCGAACCATAACAGGTTTTGGTACGGTCGCACCACAACCGAGCCGACGAGAGAGATGCATGCCCCGACAGGTTGATCATGACGAGCGCCGGCATCAGATCGCCGAAGCCGTGTGGCGGCTCGCCGCCCGGCGCGGTCTCGAGGACGTCACCCTTCGACAGGTGGCCGCCGAGGCCGGCGTCTCGGCCCGGCTGCTGCAGTACTACTTCGGGACCCGCGAGCAGTTGCTGCTCGGTGCGCTCGAGGTGCTCAACGCCGACTCCGAACGCCGCGCCGGCGAACGCCTGGCCCACCTCGGCGACGACCCCGACCCGCGCGACGTGCTGCGCGGAATCCTGCTCGAGCTGCTGCCCTTGGACGAGGAGCGGCGGCGGACCCACATCGTGCATGCGGCGTACTTTGTCCGGTTCCTCACCGACGAGAGCCTGGGCGCGGCCCTGCGCGATGCCCCGCACGCCCTCGAGGAGCTCGTCGCGACGATGATCCGGCACGGCCAGGCGCTCGGGCGCGTCGAGCCGGCCCTGGACGCCGCGGGCGAGGCGGCGTTCCTGGTGGCTGGCGCGCACGGTCTGCAGTCGCAGGTGCTGCTCGGTCAGTACACCCCGCGGCAGGCCGTCGACCTCGTCGATCAGCAGATCGGCCGGATCTTTGCTTGATGTTAGGAAGATATCTTCCTAACATGGGGGTCATGCCACCGCGCAAACCCGGAACACTGCTGCCGATCGAGGCGGAGATCCTGACCACGGCGCTGTCGCTGCACCGGGCCGGGCAGGAGACGTTCCACGGCTTCGGCCTCGCCCAGGCCATGCGGGAGCAGCGGGCGTCACGGTCGCTGACCGCGCACGGCACGCTGTACAAGGCGCTGGGCCGGCTGGAGGAGCTCGGCCTGCTCGCGTCCAGCTGGGAGGACCCGGCGACCGAGGGGCGGCCACGCCGCCGGCTTTACGGTCTGACCGGCCGGGGGATCCACGCGGCCGATGGTGCCCGCGTGGATCAGGCCGCCGGCCGCGTCCCGCGACTCGCGCCGGGGCCGGCGTGATGCGCCGCGGAGGGCGGACCGGCTCGCCGCCCCGTCGAGGGCGCGGCGGCCTGACGCCCGTGCGGGCCGCCGGGCTGGTGAACCGCTGGGTGCGGTGCTACACCCGGCGGCTGCCCGAGGACGTCGCCCGGGGCCGGGTCGACGAGATCGAAGCCGACCTGCACGACCACGTCGCCTACGAACGCGGCCGCGGCGTCGGCGATCGGCGCATCGCCATCAGCATCCTGTCCCGCATGATTCGCGGCCTGGCCGCCGACGCGTCGTGGCGGGGCCGCATCCGACCCTGGAGTGGAGACCTCATGAAATCGCTGGCCGCCATCTTTGCCGCCGCCATGGCCATCGCCGTCGTCGGTGTCGGCGCCGTCGTCTACGGAGGCGAGGATGACGCGCCGGGCCTCGTGCTGATCGGCCTCCTGCTCATCGCCGGCGCGCTCGCCGTCGGGATGCGCATGGCGCACCGCCGCGGCCGGGCCAACTGACCCGGGGCTCGCCGGGTCAGGAGTCGAGGAAGCCGGAGAGTACGCGGGCGGTCATGGTGCCGTCGTGGTATTTGCGGGCGAACGTGGTGGAGGCGGCGCCGATTTTGACGGCGTGGTCGCGGTCGTCGAGCAGGTTTTCGATGACGCTGGGCAGGGTGTCGGGGGTGGCGTTGATGATGGGTAGTTCGGGGCCGACGGTGTCCAGGACGGTGTCGCTGAGGTAGGCGGCGACGGGGCGGCCGG
>NZ_JBFAZH010001253.1:0-2153 GCF_040681735.1 Actinoplanes sp. NPDC051633
ACCTCGAAGTCGACGCCGGCGGCGAGACGATCCCGCTGTCCGGATTCGCCGTGGTGACCGGCTTCTTCTCCGTCGTGGGCGTCGTCATCGCCGCCGCTCTTCTGCGCTGGAGCGCTCGCCCCGCCGAGCGGTTCGTCTGGACGGCGGTGTCGCTGACCGCGATCTCGCTGGTTCCGCCCCTGCTCTCCAGCGCGAACACCGCCACCATCGCCGCCCTGCTCGGGCTGCACCTGTTCGCTGCGACGGTGATGATTCCCAGCCTGGCGCGGAGCCTGCGCACCCGGACCGATTGACGGGACTCCGGACACCGGCCGCAGTGCGAGATCTCACCGCACGGCGGCGGTGTCGCCCTCGACGACCGATATCGGAGTGCCGAGTTCGACGGTGCGGGAGACGGTGCAGAGCCGGTCGTGCGCCTGCCGCAGGGATCGCGGCAACGCCTCGCGGGCCCGGTCGCCCTCCGCGCCGGCCGGGAACGTCACGGTGAACGTGACGGTGAGATCCCGCATCCGGTTGCCTCCGGCATCGCGCACCTTGTTGCCGGAGACCTCGACGCCGAACCCGGTCGGCTCCGCGCGACGACTGGTGATCAGGTCCACGTCAGCAGCCATGCACCCGCCGATGGCGGCCAGCAGCAACTCCACCGGGGTGAAGCTGTCGTTCTGGCCGGTGCCCAGAGGGATCGACCCGCCGCGGAAGTTGTGCACGACATACTGCTCGACGCTGGTGCGCTCGATCCGCACGGAGCGGGCGGTGTTCTCGGTCATGGTGAGAAGTTACCGACCGTTGTTACTGTCGGCTCATGTCCGGCCCAGCAGACGTGCCCCCGGAGATCCTGGACCGGTTGCGGCCGATCTGCCGGGGACTCCCCGAGACGTGCGAGGAGCCGGCCTGGATCGGCGTTCGGTGGCGGATCCGTCAGCGTACGTTCGCCCATGTCTACACGCCGGACCCCGACCGTCACCGCGTCTACGCCCGGCATCTGGTCGCCGGCGAGGCGCCGACCATGATGACGTTCCGCGTCCCCGCCGACGAGCTGCTCGGCCTGACCTCCGACGGCCGGTTCTTCCGTGCCGACTGGGGCCGCAACGTCGCCGGCACCCTTCTCGGCGAGCACACCGATTGGACCGAAATCGCCGAGCTGGTCACCGACAGCTACTGCGAGATGGCCCCGAAGTTCCTGGTCGCCAAGGTCGCACTCCCCCACCCACCGGCCGACCCGCAGCCCTGACGAGCGACCGCTCAGCGCACCTTTTGGGCGCTGAACTGCATGCGCGGCGCGGCGTAGAACTCCTGGGCCTGCACCAGCCGCAGCTCACGCTCGCCGGAGCGGTAGGTGGTCTCGATCAGGTCGAAGACGCTGGAGACGGTGCGCTCCAGCGACACCGCCGCGTCCTTGGTCTGCACGTAGTGAGCGGTGAACAGCGCCGCCGTGACGTCACCGGATCCGTTGGCCTTGAACGGCAGGTGCGGGGTGCTCACCAGCCAGGCGCCGGCGTCGTCCACGACCAGCATCTCGATCGTGCCGTCCGCCCGATCCGGGCGCTCCACGCTGGTGACCAGCACGGTCGAGGGGCCCATGGCGCGGGCCAGGTCGGCCGAGGCCAGCGTCGACTCGATGCTCGCCGGCTCGGTGCCGGTCAGGAACCCGAGCTCGAACTGGTTGGGGGTGATGATGTCGGCCACCGGCACGACCCGGTCGCGCAACAGGACCGGGATCTCCGGTGCGACGAAGCATCCGGACTTGGCGTTGCCCATGACCGGATCGCACGCGTACAGCGCCGCGGGGTTCGCCTCCTTTACCCGGCGCACAGCATCGATGATGACGTCGCCGATGCCCACCCCGCCCTGATAGCCGGACAGCACGACGGCGATCTGCGGGAACACGCCCCGCTCCTGCACACCGAGCAGGATTTCCGCCACGTCCGGCGGCGGGATCAGCGGACCTCGCCAGGCGCCGTAGCCCGTGTGATTGGAGAAGTTCACCGTCGGGACCGCGACGACCTCGACGCCGATCCGCTGCAGCGGAAAGACGGCCGCAGAGTTTCCGACATGACCGTGGGCGACCGCCGACTGGATGGACAGAACCTTCATCACCCCACCCTAGAGACCGGTCCGCGGGGCCGCATGGCCGATTTACCTGCTTTGCGGAG
>NZ_JBFAZH010001254.1:0-2151 GCF_040681735.1 Actinoplanes sp. NPDC051633
TCCAGCGTCGGCGTGGCCGGCTCCCGCTCGACCGACCTGGCCACCCAGGTGGCCCGAGCGCTGCTCGGCGACAAGCCCGACGTCGCGGTGGTGCTGATCGGCACGAATGACGCGGTCGGCCTGCGGGTGCCGGAGGAGGCGGCCGACCATCTCGGCGCCGCGGTCCGCCGGCTGCGCGAGGCGGGCGTCGAGGTCGTCGTGGGCACCTGCCCCGACCTGGGCGCGATCCGGTCGATCGCGCCCCCGCTGCGGCAGGTCGCCGGGCTGCTCGGCCGCCGCATGGCGAGGGCGCAGGCCGACGCGGTGGTCGAGGCCGGCGGCACGGTCGTCGAGCTGGGCCGCGAGACGGGCGCGGTGTTCCGGGCAGACGCGGGCACGCTCTGTTACGACGGCTACCACCCGTCGGCCGATGGGTATCGGGTGTGGGCGCACGCGCTGTATCCGGCGGTCGAGGAAGCGGCGCTGGCCGCCGCGGTGTGACGAAGTTGCACTTCCAGGGCAAGTTACCGCCGCGTTAACGTGAGGGCATGCCGGAAGCTGTCATCGTCGCCACCGCCCGCTCCCCGATCGGCCGCGCCGTCAAGGGCTCGCTCAAGGATCTTCGCTCCGACGACCTAGCGGCCACGATCGTCGATGCCGCGCTCAACAAGGTCCCCGAGCTCGACCGCACCCTCATCGAGGACCTCTATCTGGGCTGCGGGCTGCCCGGCGGCGAGCAGGGCTTCAACCAGGCCCGGGTGGTCGCCACCCTGCTCGGCCTCGACGGCCTGCCCGGCGCGACGGTGACCCGTTACTGCTCGAGCTCGCTGCAGACCACGCGCATGGCGTTCCACGCGATCAAGGCCGGCGAGGGTGACGTCTTCGTCTCGGCCGGCGTCGAGATGGTCTCGCGCTACGCCCGGGGCAACTCCGACGGCCTGCCGCCCGAGGCGCAGGCGCTGGTCGGCGGCAGCTGGCACAACCCGCAGTTCGTCGAGGCCGAGGCGCGCACCGCGGCGGAGGCGAAGGACGGCGGCGTCTGGCACGACCCGCGCCAGGACGGCAAGATCCCGAACATCTACATCGCGATGGGCTACACCGCGGAGAACCTGGCGCAGATCAAGAACGTCTCGCGTGAGGAGATGGACGAGTTCGGCGTCCGCAGTCAGAACCTCGCGGAGAAGGCGATCGCGAACGGCTTCTGGGAGCGGGAGATCACCCCGGTGACGCTGCCGGACGGCACGGTGGTCGCCAAGGACGACGGGCCGCGGCCGGGCGTGACGATGGAGGGCGTGTCCGGGCTCAAGCCGGTGTTCCGCCCCGACGGCCGGGTCACGGCCGGCAACTGCTGCCCGCTCAACGACGGCGCGGCCGCGGTGGTCATCATGAGCGACACGAAGGCGCGCGAGCTGGGCATCACGCCGCTGGCCCGCATCGTGTCGACCGGCGTGACCGCCCTGTCCCCCGAGATCATGGGCCTCGGCCCGGTGGAGGCGTCGAAGCAGGCCCTCGCCCGCGCCGGCATGACCATCGACGACGTCGACCTGGTCGAGATCAACGAGGCCTTCGCGGCGCAGGTCATCCCGTCGTACCAGGACCTGGGCATCCCGATCGAGAAGCTGAACGTCAACGGCGGAGCGATCGCGGTCGGCCACCCGTTCGGCATGACCGGCGCGCGCATCACGGGCACGCTGCTCAACAGCCTGGACTGGCACGACAAGTCGATCGGCCTGGAGACGATGTGCGTGGGCGGCGGCCAGGGCATGGCCATGGTCCTCGAGCGGCTCTCCTGATCGCTGTCGTCGGTCCTTCCGGAAGGCCATTTACCTCAAGATCAAATTCTGGTCCCAGGTCCGTCGGGGTACAGACCGTCGCTCCCGTCGGAGGCCGGTCGCTGCGCTCCCTTCGTTCTGCGTAAATGGTCACCCTTGGCCGCTGACGCGGCAGCTGCGCCGCTCCGCGGGCACGCACAGGCCGCGTCAGCGGGCTGCGCTACCACTACCGCGCCTACAGACGCCGGGGCGGGGCGACAGCGCTCTGGACGACGCGATCGGGTCGGCAGCGCTGTGGACACGCGGCAGGAGCGACAGCGCCGTGGACGCCGGGACCGGAGCGACAGCGCCGTGGACGACCCGACCGGAGCGACAGCGCCGTGGACGACCCGACCGGAGC
>NZ_JBFAZH010001255.1:0-2150 GCF_040681735.1 Actinoplanes sp. NPDC051633
CCTGGGTGTCGTCGGTCCACACCCCGGTCGCGTTGATCACCTGCTGGGCGCGGACCTCGAAGGTCCGGTCGTGCTCGAGGTCCTGGACCGTCACCCCGGTGACCCGCTCGCCCTCGCGCAGAAAACCGGTCACCCGGGTCCGCGAGACGACGTGCGCGCCGTACGCCGCGGCGGTCCGCGCCAGGAACATCGTGTGCCGAGCGTCGTCCAGCTGGGCGTCGTAATACTGCAACGCCCCGACCAGCGCCTCCTTCTTGAGCGCCGGGCAGACCCGCAGTGCCCCCCTGCGGGTCAGGTGCCGGTGCCGCGGCAGACCGCCGCCGATGGCCATGGTGTCGTAGAGGGTGACGCCCGTCCCGGCGTAGATCCGCTCCCAGCCGCGGTGCTGCAGCGGGTAGAGGAACTTCACCGGGCGGGCCAGGTGCGGGGCGAGACGGGAGAGGATGAGCCCACGCTCCCGGAGAGCTTCACGCACCAGCGCGAAATCGAGCATCTCCAGGTAGCGCAGGCCGCCGTGGATGAGTTTGCTGGACCGGCTGGACGTGCCCGAGGCGAAATCGCGCGCCTCGACCAGACCCACGGAGAGCCCGCGGGTCACGGCGTCGAGCGCGCAGCCCGCCCCGACCACTCCGCCGCCGATGACGAGAACGTCGACCTCGGTATCGGCGAGAGCGGTCAGGGCGGCGTCCCGGGAGCCGGGAGAGAGCACGGTCATGTCAGTCCACGTCCACCCAGTCGAGAGTCCGTTCCACGGCTTTCTTCCAGCGACCGTATCCCTCCTCACGCTGCTCCGCCGACCACTGCGGCTGCCAGCGCTGCGACTCGTTCCAGTTCTCCCGGAGCTCGTCGGTGTTCTTCCAGAAGCCAACGGCCAGACCCGCGGCGTACGCGGCGCCCAGAGCCGTCGTCTCGGCCACCACCGGCCGGCTGACCGGCACGCCCAGCACGTCCGCCTGGATCTGCATGGCCAGGTTGTTGACCGTGATGCCGCCGTCCACCTTGAGCACGTCCAGGGTCACGCCGGAGTCCTGCGCCATCGCGTCGACCACGTCGCGGCTCTGGTAGCAGATCGACTCGAGGGTGGCCCGCGCGATGTGCGCGTCGGTGTTGAAGCGGGACAGGCCGACGATCGCGCCGCGCGCGTCCGACCGCCAGTACGGCGCGAACAACCCGGAGAAGGCCGGCACGAAGTACACGCCGCCGTTGTCCGGGACCGACCGCGCCAGCGTTTCGCTCTCCGCGGCGTTGTTGATGATGTGCAGCTGGTCGCGCAGCCACTGCACCGCCGAGCCGGTGACCGCGATGGATCCCTCCAGCGCGTAGACCGGCGCGCTCTCACCGAACCTGTAGCAGACGGTGGTGAGCAGGCCGTTCTCCGAGCGGACCAGCTCGGTTCCGGTGTTCAGCAGCATGAAGTTGCCGGTGCCGTAGGTGTTCTTGGCCTCGCCCGGCGCGAAGCAGACCTGACCGAACATGGCCGCCTGCTGGTCGCCGAGGTCGCCGGTCAGCGGAACGGTCCCGCCGAGCGGGCCGGCGTTGCCGTAGGTGTTCGGGTCCGACGACGGCCGGATCTCCGGCAGCATGGACCGCGGGATGTTGAAGAACCCGAGCAGCTCGTCGTCCCAGTCGAGCGTCTCGAGGTTCATCAGCATGGTGCGGCTGGCGTTGGTCACGTCGGTGAGGTGGTTGCCGCCGTTCGTGCCGCCGGTCAGGTTCCAGATCAGCCAGGTGTCGGTGTTGCCGAAGATCGCGTCGCCGCGCTCGGCCGCTTCGCGTACCCCGTCGACGTTCTCCAGGATCCACTGGATCTTGCCGCCGGAGAAGTACGTGGCCGGCGGCAGCCCGGCCTTCTGCCGGATGACCTTGCCGCGCTCGTCGCGGTCCAGTGCCGAGGCGATCCGGTCGGTCCGGGTGTCCTGCCAGACGATCGCGTTGTAGTACGGCCGGCCGGTCTTGCGGTCCCACACCAGGGCCGTCTCGCGCTGGTTCGTGATGCCCATCGCGGCCAGGTCGGAGGGCTGCAGCTTTGCCTTCTCCATCGCGGTCTTGATGACCGTCTGGGACCGGTCCCAGATCTCGTTCGGGTTGTGCTCCACCCACCCGGCCTGCGGCAGGATCTGCTCGTGCTCGAGCTGGTGGCGGGCGACCTC
>NZ_JBFAZH010001256.1:0-2150 GCF_040681735.1 Actinoplanes sp. NPDC051633
CGCGGTCCGGTGCCAGCTCGGCGGATGGCAAGCTGGGCAGCCATGCGGCCTGACCGCCGGGTCGGGCTAAGTGCCGCCCGTTCCGCAGGGTGATGGTCGGCGCTTCGAGAAGGACGCCACGGGTCGTGAGCTGAGCCGGACAGATCGACCAGAGTGGTAGCCCTGCGGGCCATCGAGCCTCCGGATAGCCCACAGAGCTACCACTTCCTGCACCGGCACCGACAAATCGACCCGAGTGGTAGCCCCGACGGCCATCGAGCCCCCGGAAAGCCCACAGAGCTACCACTTCCTGCACCGGCACCGGCGAATCGACCCCAGTGGTAGCCCAGAGGGCCATCACACCCGCGAATAGCCCGCAGAGCTACCACTAGCTGCGCTTGCCGCGAGCGCGACCTCACCGGTGCCGGTGGGCCCGGCCCGCGAGGCGCGACGGGCGGCAGCAAGCGCGCCCGGCGCCCCACGCCGCATGGCTGCGAACCGGACCACCCACGCTCGCCGCACCGGGCCGCACCGGGCCGCACCGGGCCGCACCGGGCCGCACCGGGCGGGACCACCGGGCCGCACCGGGCGGCACCACCGAGCCGAAACCGCCGGGCCGGGAAGCGGACTTTCGATTTGCAGCCTGCAGCGCGTTCGATCTGCGGCCAGCCTGGCGGGGAGTCCCGGGGCTAACACCCGGACTCCCCGCCAGGTCGCCTCCGGCTAGAAGATGACCACCGAGCGGGCGCCCTCGCCGCGGGACATGCGGTCGAAGGCGGCCGGCACCTGGTCGAGGCCGATCCGATCGGTGATCAGGTGCTCGACGCCGATCGTGCCGCTCAGCACGTCGGCGGCCAGCACCGGGATGTCGCGGTCCGGGTCGGAGTTGCCGTAGACGCTGGAGCGCAGCGTCCGCGCCGACGAGAAGATGTCCAGGGCGCTGAGCTCGACGTTGTCGTCGGCGCGGCCCATGCCGACCACCGTCACCTGTCCACCGCGCCGGGTCGCCCGCCACGCCGCCCGGATCGTCGAAGACCGGCCCACGCATTCGAACGCGTGGTCCGCGCCGCGGCCCGACGTGCGCGAGCGGATCTCCTTGGCGAGCGCGTCGGAGGCGACCACGAAGTCGGTGGCGCCGGCCGCCTCGGCCAGCGCCTTCTTCGCCTCCGAGACGTCCACCGCGATCACCGGCCCGGCCCCCGCCGCCCGCGCCGCCGCCACCACCGACAGGCCCACGCCGCCCAGGCCGATGACCAGCACCGAATCGCCCTGAGCCACCCGGGCGGTGTTGCGGACCGCGCCCGTCCCGGTCAGCACGGCGCAGCCGAGCAGGGCGGCGGAAGCCCAGTCCAAGGCGTCGGGTACGCCGATGACGGCGTTCTCCGGCACCAGCACCTCCTCGGCGAACGCGCCCAGCCCCAGCGTCACGTAGGCCGGCACGCCCTGCACCGTGGCGCCGTTCTCGATCGCCGGGATGCCGCTCGACGTGGCGCACAGCCAGGGCTGGCCGTGCGTGCAGAACCAGCACATGCGACACGCCGGCTGCCAGTTGAGGCCCACGTGGTCGCCGACCCGGGCACGCGTCACGTCGTCGCCGACCGCGACCACCTCGCCGGCCGCCTCGTGCCCGAGCACCAGCGGGTACGGCGGGCGCAGCGTCCCGTTCACCATGGACAGATCGGAGTGGCACACGCCGGCCGCGCGTACTCGGACCCGGACCTGGCCGGACCCCGGCTCGGGCAGCTCGACCGTCTCGATCGCCGGCGCGGCGCCCGGCTCCCGCACCACCACCGCGGACACGGCGGTCATCGCTGAATGGCCTTCACCTGCTGGAACTCCTCCAGTCCGAACGGGCCCAGCTCCCGGCCGATGCCGGACTGCTTGTAACCGCCGAAGGGCGCCGCGGGGTTGAACGCGCCGCCGTTGACGTCGACGGCGCCGGTGCGCAGCCGCCGGGCCACGCCGACCGCCCGATCCGGCGAGCCCCACACGCCGCCCGCCAGGCCGTACTTCGAGTTGTTCGCGATCGCGACGGCGTGGTCGTCGTCGTCGAACGGGATGATCGACAGCACCGGGCCGAAGATCTCCTCCTGGGCCAGCTCGCTGTCGGGGTCGACGTCGGCGAAGACCGTCGGCGCGACGAAGAAGCCCCGGTCCGGCACCGGCGCGTC
>NZ_JBFAZH010001257.1:0-2149 GCF_040681735.1 Actinoplanes sp. NPDC051633
GGCCATCAGGGTGTAAAACCAGCCGCGGGTCTGGTCGATCGCCTCGGAGATGAACTGCGCCGGGTACGTGCGTTCGAAGAGCTCGGCGTTCGCGTACGGGTAGCCGTACTGCGCGAACGGCATCGCACCCGAGTCGTACCAGGCGTCGATCACCTCGGGCACCCGCGTGGCCGTGGCTGAGCACTGTGGGCAGTCGAAGGTGACCTCGTCGATGTAGGGGCGGTGCGGGTCCAGGTCCGACAGGTCACGCTTCGCGTGTGCGCCCAGCTCGGCGAGTGAGCCGACGCACGTGAGGTGGTCGTCGCCGCAGCGCCAGATCGGCAGCGGCGTGCCCCAGTAGCGGCGGCGGGACAGCGCCCAGTCGACGTTGTTGTCGAGCCAGTCGCCGTACCGTCCGTGTTTGATCGTCGCCGGCTGCCAGTTGGTTCGCTCGTTCTCGCGGATCAGCGCGTCGCGGATCGCGGTCGTGCGGATGTACCAGGACGGCTGGGCGTAGTAGATCAGCACGGTGTGGCAACGCCAGCAGTGCGGGTAGCTGTGCTCGTACGGGACGTGCTTGAAGAGCAGGCCGCGCTCGGCGAGATCGCGTACCAGGGTGTCGTCGGCGGTCTTGAAGAACATGCCGCCGACCAGGGGCACCCCGAGCTCGAAGGTGCCGTCCGACCGCACCGGATTGACCATCGGCAGGCCGTAGGCGCGGGTGCTCGCGAGGTCGTCCGCGCCGAAGGCCGGCGCCTGGTGGACGAGCCCCGACCCGCTGTCGGTGGTCACGTAGCCGGCCAGGATCACCATGTGCGCGTCGCCGACCTCGACGAGATCGAACGGCGCCCGGTACGTCCAGCGCTCGAGCTCCTTGCCGGTGAACTCCCGCGTCTTCGTCCACCCCGCCCCGAGGACCTGCTCGACCAGCGGCTCGGCGAGGACCAGCTGCTCGTTGCCGTCGGTGGCGGCGACGTACGTGACGTCGGGGTGCGCGGCGACGGCGGTGTTGCTGACCAGCGTCCACGGCGTCGTGGTCCAGACCAGCAGGGAGGCCCGGCCGGCGAGCGGCCCGGAGGTCAGCGGGAAGCGGACGAAGACCGACGGATCGACGACGTTCTCGTACCCTTGGGCCAGCTCGTGGTCGGACAGCCCGGTCTCGCAGCGGGGGCACCACGGCGCGACCCGGAAGTCCTCGACCAGCAGGCCCTTGCCGAAGATCTGCTTGAGCGACCACCAGACCGACTCGATGTATCCGGGATCCATCGTCCGGTAGGCATCGTCCATGTCCACCCAATAGCCCATGCGCTCGGTGAGCCGGGCGAAGGCGTCGGTGTGCCGGGTCACGGACTCGCGGCAGCGGGCGTTGAACTCGGCGATGCCGTACGCCTCGATGTCCCGCTTGCCGTCGAACCCGAGCTCCTTCTCGACGGCCAGCTCGACGGGCAGCCCGTGACAGTCCCACCCGGCCTTGCGGGCGACGTGGTAGCCCTTCATGGTCCGGTAGCGCGGGAAGACGTCCTTGAAGACCCGCGCCTCGATGTGGTGCGCGCCGGGCATCCCGTTGGCGGTGGGCGGCCCCTCGTAGAACACCCACTCGGGCCGCCCGGCCGACAGCTCCAGACTGCGGGCGAACACGTCGTTGTCGCGCCAGAACGCCAGCACCTCATGGTCGAGGGCGGGCAGGTCAACCTGCGCGGGCACCGGGCGATTCATGGTCGGAACGCTAGCCGGGCCGGCAACGCCCGGCGACCGGTTTAGGGCAGGCCCTTAGGCCGGTGGGCGGTTGTCGACGATGCGGCGCATCTTGCCCATCGAGCGCTCCACGCCGTCCGGCTCGATCACGTCGATCGCCACCGAGACGCCGATCGTGTTCTTGATCAGCGTCGCCAGCTCGCGGCCCGCTTCCTCGGCCTCCGGCGCGGACGTCGAGGCCCGGCGTTCCACCTTGACCGTCAGCTCGTCCAGGCGCCCCGGCCGCGTCAGCACGCACTGGAAATGCGGCGCCAGCGCCGGCGTACGCAGGATCAGCTCCTCGATCTGGGTGGGGAAGAGGTTCACGCCGCGCAGGATGATCATGTCGTCGGAGCGGCCGGTGATCTTCTCCATCCGGCGCATCGGGCGGGCCGTGCCCGGCAGCAGGCGGGTCAGGTCGCGGGTGCGATAGCGG
>NZ_JBFAZH010001258.1:0-2142 GCF_040681735.1 Actinoplanes sp. NPDC051633
AAGACCTTCGCCTTGCTGGAGGTGTCGTAGACGAACTTGAGGAACTCGGCGTCCGGCGAGGCCGCGATCGTGGCCTCGGTGCCCTTCACGATCGGCACGGAGCCCGAGTCGATCCACGCCTTGGTCTCGCCCTCGGCGAGCACGCCCTTCTGGAAGTAGAGCTTGGCCGTCTCCTTCTGCTCCGGCGTCGCCTTCGAGGAGATCGACAGGTACTGGCCGGGGTTGCCCACGGTGTCGCTCGGGTCGCCCTTGCCGCCCTCGACCGGCGGGAAGTTCATCCAGCCCAGGTTGCCACCCTTGACGAAGTCGCCGCCGTCGTTCTTCATGCTGCCGTAGGTCCAGCCGCCGTGCAGCATCATCGCGGCCTTGCCGGTGTAGAGCAGCGCCTGGTCGGCGTTGGAGTCCGCGGTGATCGACGAGAAGCCCTTGATGAAGCCCTTGGCGTTGACCAGCTCCTGCACCTTGGTGAGCGCGTCGATCGCCGCCGGGTTGCTCCACGAGTCCTTCTCGCCGGCGAAGATGGCGTCGAACACCTCGTTGCCACCGATCCGGTCGAAGAGGAACTCCAGCCACATCATGTTGGTCCACCGGGACTGACCGCCGAGGGAGAACGGCGCGATGCCCTTGGCGTTGAACTTCGGCACCAGGGCCATGATGTCCGCCCACGACTGCGGCGGCTGCGCGCCGACCTGGTCGAAGACCTTCTTGTTCCAGTACAGGACGATCGGCTGCACCGTCTCGCAGGGCATTGCGTAGATCTTGTCGTTGATCGTCGCCGCTCCGAACGAGGACGGGAACAGCCGGTCCTTGACCGCCGCGTTCTGGCTGAAGAAGTCGGTCAGGTCCTCGACCTGGCCGGCGTCCACATAGCTCTTCAGGCCGCCGCCGCCCCAGCCCCAGATGAGGGTGGGCGCCTGACCGGCGCCGATCGCCGTCTTGATCTTGGTCTTGTACGCGTCGTTCTGGAACCGCGTCTCGGTGATCTTGTTGTTCGGGTTGGCCTTGTTGAACTCCGCGACCGAGTTGGCGCGGATGCCCTCGCCCGGCTGGCCGGTGAGGAACCAGTAACTGGCGGCACCGGCGCCGGCGGCGCTACCGCCACCGGACGACGTGCCCGGCCCGGAGCTGCCGCAGGCCGCGAGCGCGGCCCCGGCCGACGTGCCTGCGGCGATGGTGAGCAGTGAGCGGCGGGACAGCCTCGAATCCACGATTGTCTCCATATGGGCCCAGGTCGCCAGCGCAACTTTCGATCGGCGACCGCAACTTAACGAGAGGATTTCGTTAACGTAGGATTTCGGAATTCAGCTGTCAAGGACTTGAAGTGGGCTTCCTTGCCGGTTCACAGTAAGCGGCATTGCCGATACTGCCTCCGAAACTTTCGGCGGCATGCACCGAGGAGTTGCATCGTGCCGAACCGCCCCTGGCAGGACGTCTCGCTCTCCGCCGAGGCCCGCGCCGACGCCCTGCTCGCCGCCATGACACTCGACGAGAAGGTGGCTCAGCTCGGCAGCCGCTGGCTCGGCAACGACGTGCGGGGCGAGGCCGAGGAGCCGGAGGCCGAGACCATCAAGGCCGAGATCAAGGCCGAGATCAAGGTCGCCCCGATGCAGGACGTCTTCGCCACCTCCGAAACGGTCCCGCTCGACGAGGCGAGCCGGCACGGGCTCGGCCACCTCACCCGGGTGTACGGGAGCACGCCGGTCACGCCCGCCGAGGGCGCCGCCGAGCTGGTCCGGCAGCAGCGGATCGTGGTCGAGTCGTCCCGCCTCGGCGTGCCGGCCCTGGTCCACGAGGAGTGCCTGACCGGGTTCACGGCGTACGGGGCGACGGTCTACCCGGCGGCGATCGCGTGGGGCGCCACCTTCGACCCCGAGCTGGTCGAGCGGATGGCCGCGGCGATCGGGCGGGACATGGCCACGCTGGGCATTCACCAGGGGCTGTCGCCCGTGCTGGACGTGGTGCGCGACTACCGCTGGGGCCGGGTCGAGGAGACGATCGGCGAGGACCCGCACCTGGTGGGGACGCTGGGCGCGGCGTACGTGCGCGGCCTGCAGAGCGCCGGGGTCATCGCCACGCTCAAGCACTTCGCCGGATACTCCGCCGCGCGCGCCGCCCGCAACCACGGCCCGGTGCCGATGGGCC
>NZ_JBFAZH010001259.1:0-2140 GCF_040681735.1 Actinoplanes sp. NPDC051633
CGTGGAACCACGCCTGGCTGGGGGAGAAGTCGACGGCCATCTGGAGCATCGTCGCGATGAGCCAGTGGCAGTCCATCGGGTACACCGCGGTGCTGTTCGTGGTCGCGATCCAGCGCATCCCGCGCGAGTTCTACGAAGCCGTCCGGGTCGACGGCGCCGGCCCGGTGCGCACGTTCTTCACCATCACGGTGCCGATGGTCCGGGAGATGACGACCCTGCTGGTCATCCTCACCGTCTCGGGCGCGTTCCTGGTCTTCAACGAGGTCATGGTGATGACCGCCGGCGGGCCGGACAACTCGAGCCACGTGCTGAACACCTGGCTCTACCGCAACGCGTTCTTCGAGGACGACATGGGGTACGCGGCAACCATCGCGACGGTCATCTTCGTCATCACGTTCATCGTCGCGGTCGTGCAGCTCGCGGTCGCCCGACGCCGGAGGATCGAATGGTGAACCTCAGCCCTTCGGCGACCTCCGCCGGCAGCGTCACCGGCGCGCGGGCCGCCGACGTGCCCGTGCCCGGCAAGAGCCCGGGGCGCAACCCGCTGCATCTGATCGGCCGGGTGCTCGGCTGGATCGGCTTGGGCGTGCTCGCGGTCGCCGTCATCTACCCCCTGCTCTGGATGATCCTGTCCAGCTTCAAGAGCAACGCCGAGGTCTTCGGCAGCCCGTGGGGCCTGCCGTCGGAGCTGCGCTGGGGCAACTTCAGCCAGGCGGCCAACGCCGGTGTGCTGCGCTACTTCACCAACAGCATCGTGGTGACGGCCGCGTCGATCATCTCCACCACGCTGCTCTCGGCGTGGGCGGCCTACGGCCTCACCCGCGTCAAGATGCCGCTGGCGCAGCCGGTGCTGCTGCTGGTCACCGGCGGCCTGATGCTGGCGCCGACGGTCGCCATCATCCCGCTGTTCCGACTGCTGCAGTCGATCGGCATCTTCGACACGTACTGGGCGCTGATCGTGCTCTACACGGCGTTCCGGATCCCGTTCACCACGTTCCTGATCCGGGCCTACATGATCGACCTGCCGAGCAGCGTGGACGAGGCGGCGGTGATGGACGGCGCCACCCGAACGCAGATCTTCTGGCGGGTCATCATGCCGATGTGCCGCCCGATCCTGGTGTCGGCGGCGCTGCTGCAGGCGCTATTCGCCTGGAACGAGTTCGTCTTCGCCCTGGTGTTCATCAGCAGCGATCAGCTCAAGACCCTGCCGGTCGGCCTGGTCGACATGCAGAGCCGTCTGCTCACCGACTGGCCGGTGCAGCTGGCCGGGCTGACCATCGCGGCGCTGCCGATGATCGTGCTGTTCCTCATCGGTCAGCGGCAGTTCCTGCGTGGGCTCACCGAAGGCATGGGCAAGTAATCGGTCGTACCTGAGATGAAAGGTCGGTGATGGCGCGGGTGCGCGCTCCCCGCGCCATCGCGGGTCTGCCTGCGGCGTTCTGGTGGGTGTGGGCGGGCACCCTGCTGTCCTGGTGCAGCCGGCTGCTCGTGCCCTTCCTCGCGCCGTATCTCGCCGCCGCCCTCGGCTGGGCGCGGCACGAGGTCTCGCTCGGCATCGCGATGTACGGCGCCGGATCGATCCTGTCCGTCCTGCTCGGCGGCGGGCTGGCCGACCGCGTCGGCCGCCGGGCCACGATCGTCGCCGGCCTGCTCTGCACCGCGGCGGCCACGCTGCTCCTGCTGCCCGCCGGGCGCCCGGCGGTGGTGATCCCGCTGCTGTTCGTGCTCGGATTGGTCTCGAACGCGGCGCAGCCGGCGATCAGCGCCGCGCTGGCGGCCGGGCTCGCACCCCCGGGCGCGACCGGCCGCACGATGGGACTCTTCGCGGTCACGTGGCACGTCGCCGTCGTGTTCGGCCCGCTGCTCGGCGGCGCCGCGCTCGAGTTGGGCGGCCCATCGATGCTGTGGGCCGGTTGCGGCGTGCTGGGGCTGATCACGGCCGGGCTGCGGCTGGCCATCGCCAGTGAACAACAGCGCCGGCTCGCGGCGACAGCCGCGACGGCATCCCCGGGAGCTCTACAGGGAGGGCCGAGGTGACCGCACATCCCGGTCTGACCGGCTACGGCCGGTTGCTGCGCCGGCGCGGCGCGCCGTCGGCGCTGCTGCTGTCGCTGGTGGCACGTCTGCCGGTCGCGATGGT
>NZ_JBFAZH010001260.1:0-2140 GCF_040681735.1 Actinoplanes sp. NPDC051633
CCGAGCGAATGCGTGCCGAAGGGTAGCATCACGACCTGCAACGGACTCGACGTCCGGGCGGCCGGCCGGGCCGACGCGAGGGTCCTGGCGAGCGCGCAGGACCCACCGTCGCCCGACACCACCCGCGGGATCCATCCCCGCCCGACGGTGACGCCCGGGGACGCCGAGTCGAGCCGTTCGAGGCGCGAATCGCCGGTAACCGCGTAGATCGGTGCGCCGCGGACGCCGGCCGCCGCTGCGTTTCCCAGGGCGCGCCGCCGGGTGCCGGCCAGGATCGTCAGGCCGGCGTCGGTGCCGGCCAGCACCACGCCGGGTACGTCCGCCGCCGTGTCGGCCCGTGGGCTGCGGCCCATCAGGCCCGCCGCGCCGGCGACGATCGCCCCACCCCCGATGATGAACAGCGTCCGCCGTGTTGTCATGACCTGTCGACACCGCGGGAACCGAATGGGTTCCCGCGGTGTCATTGAGGTGTCGGTTCGAGGGGCGTGTTCGAGGGCGTGGAGGTGGCGGGGCTGGACATGACCACCGAACTCGACGATGCGGCGGCCGTGGCCCGCGCCCGCACCGGCGACCTGGACGCCTACGAGGCGCTGGTCGTGCGGTACACGCCGGCCGCGCACCGGGCCGCGGTGCTGTTCGGGGCGGGCGCCGAGGCCGACGACGTGGTGCAAGAGGCGCTGGTGAAGGCGTACCGGAATCTCTCGCGGTTCCGCGGCGACGCTGAGTTCCGGCCGTGGCTGCTGGCCATCGTCGCCAACGAGACCCGCAATCTGCACCGCTCGCGCCGCCGCCGCGACGGCCTGATGCTGCGGGCCGCCGCGCGCGAGGGCCCGGAGGAGGCCGGCCCCGACCCGGCCGAGTCGGCCATGGCGGTCGACCGCCGGCAGCGGCTGGTCGAGCAGTTGCGGCAGCTGGAACCCCACGATCGTGAGGTGCTGGTGTGCCGGTACCTGCTGGACCTGTCGGAGGCGGAGACCGCCACGACGCTGAACGTGCCCAAGGGCACGGTCAAATCGAGGACGGCGCGGGCGCTGAAGAAGCTGCGCGGGAAGGTGGGGGAGGTGGCCGATGCCTGAGTACGACGAAGATCTCGCTGCCGAGCTGCGCGGCCTCGCCTCATGGATCGAGGTCGGCGAACCGGCCGACCAGCGCGCCGCGGTCCGCGCGCGGCTCACCAAGCGCAGCCGGTGGTCCAAGCGGTGGATCGTCGGCGCCGTCGCCGCAGTGGTCGCGGTGACCGGCGCGGTCGCACCGGCCCGGGCGGCCGTGGTCGAGGCGGTCGGCGACCTGCTGCGGGTGGCCGGCATCGAAGTACGCCGCGAGCCCGCCACCGGTGGTCTCCCGGCCCGGCCCAGCCCGCTGCCCTCGGCGCGGTCCGCCCGCCTGGAGGAGGCTCGCCGGGTCGCACTCTTCCCGGTGCGGGTGCCCGAAGCGCTGGGCGCGCCCGAGAAGGTCGAGCTGGCCGACCCGGACGGCAAGGGCGCGCCGCGAGTGGTGACGATGGCGTTCCGCGGCGGCGCGGTGCGCTTCGACCAGTTCGACGGCTCCGCGTCCATGGGGTTCTTCAAGAGCGCGCGGGACGCCGAGTGGGTCCAGGTCGGCCCCGATGCGGGCATCTGGCTGTCCGGGCCGCACCCCGTCACATACGCCGGGCGCGACGGCCTCGAGCACACCGCGACGGCCCGCCTCGCCGCGCCGACGCTGATCTGGGAATCCGGCGGCCTCACCTATCGCCTGGAAGGAATCCCGACCCGGGCGGAGGCCCTGCAGGTGGCCTTGTCGCTCGCCTAGGGCGGACAACCGCACCATGCGCCATCTGCGGGCCTGAGCCGCCTGCGGGACTGAGCCATCTGAGCCGTCAGTGCCCGCGGAACGCCTCCTCGAGCCACCAGGATCCCCGTGCCGCGCTGACCTTCGCGTCGATCACCAGCGGCCGTGACCGGTCCCCGGCCAGCCAGTCGCCCACCGGGGCCAGGTCGGCGGGCGTGCGGACGGTCAGCGCGGCGCAGCCGAACCCGGCGCCGATCGCCGCGAGATCGGTGTCCGGGAAGGTGACCGTGTCGAGCGGATCGCCGTCCGGGCCGAAGTGGTGCACCTCCGCGCCGTAGGCGGCGTCGTTGTAGGCCACCACGATCAGCGG
>NZ_JBFAZH010001261.1:0-2137 GCF_040681735.1 Actinoplanes sp. NPDC051633
CGGCGGCAGGCGGCGCCCACGCGGCGGTCGTCGGCGCCGCGGCAAGCAGCGGAGCAAATATGCCAGCAGGCGGCGGCGTAGCTGGCTGGGCTGCCGGTACGCCGACGCTGCCGGCGTCGGCGGCACCGAGCACGGCCGCGAACGTCGGCTGCTGCACCGGCTGCACCGGCTGCCCAGTGGCGCCCAGTCGGGCTTGGACCGCGTGCACTGCCGACGGCGAGCCGGCGACGCCGCCGATGAGGTAGACGGCGGCCAGGTCCGCGACGGTCAGCTCGGCGGCCTCGACCGCGCGGGCGGCCAGCTGACCAGCCGCGTTCCACACGGCGGCGGTGGCCTGGTCGGCGGTGGCGTGACTCAGCACGATCGGCGGGTCCGGGGGCATCGCCACGGTGACGGTCGCCTGCTGCGACAGTGCCTCGCGCGCCGCGCGGATCGCGGCCAGCTGGATCCACTGCATACCGGCGCCGGGCTGTGGCGGGTGCACGGCGCGCAGCAGTTGCTCGTCCGCGGCAGCACCGCCGGCGTCGGGCTCGGCGATGGTGGACAGGATCTCCAGGCCGTGCGGCCCGCGGCGCAGCACACTCATCTCCGCGCCGGCGCCGAGGTCGCCGATGAGCAGGAATGCTCCCACCGGAATCTGGACGTGCACGGCTTCAGCGGCGAGCAGCCGTTGCCCGGCCGCGACCGGGGCCGCCGTGAGCCGTGGGACGCCGAGCCCGGCCTGCCGCGCGGCCTGCCGCAGCCACTGATGCCGTCGCGGTCCCCACCCGGCCGGCACGACCAGGCGCACATCCTGAACCGGGCCTCCGGCCAGGTCCGGCGCGCGTGCGGGGTGGGGGGGCTGGGTGGCCGGGGCGTGGGCGCTCGGCTCACCGTCCTGGCGGGTTTTGTTCATCTGCGGGGCCCCGGCGGCCCCCCGCCGGGACGGGGACAACACGAAACCGCCGGGGTCGTCGGCGGCGCGCCGCCAGGCCGCCTGCCCCACGGCGATGGCGCCGTCGGCTCCGTAGTGGATCGCACTGGAGAGCTCGAGGCGCTCGCCGTCGAGGGGCACGGGCATCCACCACCCGTCCGGCCGGCAGAGCACCGCCTGCGTGGAGGCCGCGCCGTAGTCGATGGCGAGGCACGGCGACACCGGCTGCATGATCCCAGTCAAGCAGATCGATACCCGGAGCGTGACACTACGATCACGCACAGATGATCATGGGTGCCGGCGACGACAGGTCCTGACCAGGGGTGTGAGGGTCGTGTGAGGGTCTGTCAGGTTTTTGTGAGGTCGGCGCGTCGCCTCGCCGGGAGCTCGTCGCCCTACCGTCGGCTGTGGACATGCTTTCGTGCTCGTCCCACAGCAACGGAAGGGAGACGGCGATGTTCCGACTCGTGGCGGTGATCCGCGACGCCATCCTCCTGGCGGCTCTGTTGGCCGGACCACCCTTCGTCCTGCTCGCGGTGTTCGGTTCGCCGATCCCCGATCGGTGGCCGTCGGCGTCGCAGGTGCAGCAGTGGGCCGACCAGCCGCTGGCACCGCCGTTCCTTGGGCCCACTGCCGTGGTCATCGCGTGGCTGTTCTGGGCTGCCTACGCAACCGCGGCCGTGGTCATGGCGGTGCGGCGGCTGCGCACGGTGGCCCGGCAGTGGCACCGCCTCGCTCAGTATCTGCCCGGCCCGGCGCAGAGCCTGGCGGCCACGGTGCTCGGCGCCGCCGCCGTCACCTCCGCTGCTGCACCGGCCCTCGCGCTGCCCGTCGCCGCGACGGTCAGCTCGCCGACGCCGGATCCCGACGCCGGGCTGGCGGCGGGCGCGGCGGGCCAGCACAAGTTGTCCCCCGAGAAAGCCGACAGAACCGACCGGTCGCAGCGCGCGACCAGCTCTCCGACGCCGTCGGCGGTCGGCCCGGGCTCCGACGCGGCGACCCACCTGGTCCGGCGCGGCGACTCGCTGTACGAGATCGCCGACGACCGCCTCGGCGACGGCAACCGGTGGACCACGATCTATCAGTTGAACCGCGGCGTCCGCGCCCCACACCACGGCACAGCCCTCACCGACCCCGACCTGATCTATCCCGGCATGGTGCTGAAGCTGCCGGTGCACGCCAGCTCGGATACACCTGAGGCGCGGCCGCCGATCACCTCGCCAC
>NZ_JBFAZH010001262.1:0-2137 GCF_040681735.1 Actinoplanes sp. NPDC051633
TGCCGCGCAGGGTCTCCACCGCCTTGGCCAGTGCGGTCGTGTCGACGATCGGCCCGCCGGTCATCACTGCACCGTCCGGGCACGACGGGCGGTGGCGACAAGACCGTCCGGGATCGCCCGCAGCCGCGTGGTCACCCAGGTCAGCGCGAGCACCGCCGTCGCGACCAGTGAGATGCCCGCGCCCGCGGCGACGTTCCATCGGCTGGACATCCACAGCCCGCCGAGCCCGCTGACGACGGCGAAGCCGACCGCGAGCGCAGTGATGACCGCGAGCCGCTCGGACACGAGCCGGGCAGCCGCCGCCGGGGCGACGATCAATGAGACCGCGAGGATCGTCCCGACCGCCGGGACCAGGGCCACCACGGCGACCTCGATGGTGAGCAGCAGAACGATGTCCCATCGCGTCGCGGCCATCCCGGCTGCGGCCGCGCCGTCGCGGTCGAACCCGATCAGCAGCAACGGTCGCGTCCCGATCAGGAGAACCCCGCCCACGACCAGCAGCGCCACCGCTGTGGTGATCAGGTCTGGGACGTCGACGGTGAGGACCGACCCGACCAGGAACGAAGACAGGTCCCGGCTGAAGCCGCTCTGTGTGGCGACCAGTGCGGCGCCGAGAGCGAACCCGGCGGACAGCAGCACGCCGGTCGCCGCTGCCGCGTCCTGACCGCGGCGCCGGCTCAGGGCCGCAACGCCGAGCGCGACCAGGACGCCCGCGACGGCGCCTCCGAGGAGGATGTTGACGCCGATGATCGAGGCAGCGACCACGCCCGGGAAGGTCGCGTGGGTGAGCGCCATCGTGAAGAACGACAGCCGGCGCAGGACCACCTGCACGCCGGCGAGGCCGGCCAGCGCGCCGGCGAGGACGATCTCGGCCGTGGCGCGATGCAGAGCGTCATCCCACCAGCTCATGAGCGGAGTCCCTCTCTCGCGGCCCCGGCGCGGGGTGCCGGCGGCTGCGCAGCACGCGTACCGGAATCACCAGCAGGTAGGCGGCGACCAGCAGCAGGACCACCGATGATGCGGAGGTAAGGGCGACGCCGAAGCGCACCGACGCGGTCCAGCTCACCAGCAGCCCTGCGTAGCCGGCGGCTGCGATCAGGACGGTGCCGGCCACCGCCATCACGGCCAGGCGATCGGTCACCATTCGCGCCGCGGCGGCCGGGACGATCAAGAGCGCGACGACGAGGATGGTGCCTACCGCCCGGACCCCGGCGACCACGACCAGGGCGACGACGAGGTTGAGCCAGAGGTCGAGCCGCCCGATCCGGAATCCCGCGGCCGCGGCTCCGGCCGGGTCGAAGGTGCGGAACAGCAGTGCGCGGGCGCCGATCAAGAGCGCGACAAGCACCACGACCGCCAGCATGGCGGTCTCGGCCATTTGCCGCGGCGTCACGGTCAACAGCCGTCCGAAAAGGAAAGAAGTCAGATCGGCGGTGTACGACGACCGGCGCGACACGAGCAGGACGCCGACCGAGAACATCGCGGTCAGCAGGACGGCGGTGGCCGCGTCGTCGGAGACCCTTCCGCGGCGGGTCAGCGCCGTCAGCACCAGCGCGGTGATTACGGCCGCGCCCAGCGCCCCGGCGAACACGCCCTCCAGCCCGGCCGCCAGGAAGCCGATCACCACGCCGGGGAAGACGGTGTGGGTCAGCGCGTCCGAGACGAATGACAGGCGACGGGCGAAGACGAAGACGCTGACCGGCCCGCAGATCGCGGCGAGCAGCACCATCTCGGCCAGCGCCCGGCCCATGAAGGGCATGGTGAACGGCTCGATCACGGCTCGACCAGCATCATCCGGCCGTCGGTGAGGTCGATGGCCTGGCGGCCGTAGGCGCGGCACAGCGATTCGGCCGTCAGTGCGTCCGCCGGCGGCCCGACGGCCCACTGCCGCCCGTTGAGCAGGCAGACCAGATCGGCGAGGTCGCGCGCCACGCGCAGGTCGTGGGTGCTCAGCACGAGTGCGGTGCCCGAGGCGGTGAGCTCCCGCAGCACCCGGACGATGGCATCCTGACTGACCGCGTCGACCCCGTTGAACGGCTCGTCGAGCAGCA
The DNA here is from genome assembly GCF_040681735.1 of Actinoplanes sp. NPDC051633. NCBI lineage: Bacteria > Bacillati > Actinomycetota > Actinomycetes > Micromonosporales > Micromonosporaceae > Actinoplanes > Actinoplanes sp. NPDC051633. The sequence continues at coordinate 2,052 of NZ_JBFAZH010001262.1, forward strand.
GCAGTCGCGGCTCGGCCGCGATGGCGCGAGCCAGCAGCACCCGCTGGCGCTGCCCGCCGGACAGTGTGCCGAACCGGTGCCCGGCC